>NZ_JAAFAN010000018.1:0-61486 GCF_010287905.1 Cellulosimicrobium composti | reverse complement strand
CCGGGGGGCCCGGCGGGGCCGGTCCCGACCGCAACCCCCCCGGCCTCCCCGGGCCCCGTGGCCGGCCCCCCCCGGGCCCCCGGGCCGGGCCGCCCCCCGCCCGGGCGGCCACCCCCGCGGGCGCGACCAGCGTCCCCGCCCGCCCTCCACCGAGCATCCCGCGAGGAGCACACATGCCTTCCCCCACGCCGCACCGCTGGCTGCGACGTCCCGGTCCCCGCACCCCCTCCGGCGAGCAGGCCGCGCCGGGCACGCACGCCCCGACGGGCCTGTCCTACGGCGCGGACTACAACCCGGACCAGTGGCCGCGCGAGGTCTGGGACGAGGACGTGCGCCTCATGCGCGAGGCGGGCGTGACCGTCGTGTCGCTCGCGATCTTCTCGTGGGCCCGCATCCAGCCGAGCGAGGACACGTGGGACTTCGCGTGGCTCGACGAGGTCATGGACCTGCTCCACGAGAACGGCATCACGGTGGACCTCGCCACGGCGACGGCCTCGCCGCCGCCGTGGCTCACGACGAAGCACCCCGAGGTCCTGCCGCAGACCCGCACGGGCGAGACGCTGTGGCCGGGTGCGCGCCAGCAGTGGCGCCCGACGTCGCCCGTGTTCCGCGAGCACGCGCTGCGCCTCGTGGAGCGCATGGCCGAGCGGTACGCCGACCACCCCGCGCTCGTCGCGTGGCACGTGTCGAACGAGCTGGGCTGCCACAACGTCTACGACTACTCCGACGACGCCGCCGCCGCCTTCCGCGCGTGGCTGCGCGACCGGTACACGACGCTCGACGCGCTCAACGACGCGTGGGGCACCGCGTTCTGGTCGCAGCGCTACGGCGCGTGGGAGCAGGTCCTCCCGCCGCGCCTCGCCGCGTCGCACCCGAACCCCACGCAGCAGCTCGACTTCAAGCGGTTCTCGTCCGACGCGCTGCGGGACCACCTGCGCGCCGAGGCCGCGATCCTGCGCCGCGCGACGCCCGACGTCCCCGTGACGACGAACTTCATGGTCATGGGCGAGACGAAGGGCATGGACTACGCCGCCTGGGCGGACGATCTCGACTTCGTCTCCAACGACCACTACGTGCTCCCCGGCCCGCAGGCGCTCGACGAGCTGTCGTTCTCCGCCAACCTCACGGGCGGCATCGCCCGGCACCGCCCGTGGTTCCTCATGGAGCACTCGACGAGCGCCGTGAACTGGCAGCCCGTCAACGTCGCCAAGAAGCCCGGCGAGCTCGCGCGCGACTCGCTCACGCACGTCGCGCACGGGGCCGACGCCGTCTGCTTCTTCCAGTGGCGCCAGTCGGCGGCGGGCGCCGAGAAGTACCACTCCGGCATGGTCCCGCACGCCGGCGAGCACTCGCGCCTGTTCCGCGACGTCGTCGCGCTCGGCGCGACCCTGCGCGACCTCGCGCCCGTCGCGGGCAGCCTGCAGAAGCCCGCGCGCGCCGCGATCGTCTTCGACTGGGACTCGTGGTGGACGAGCGAGCTCGACTCGCACCCGACCGACCGCCTGCGCTACCGGCAGGAGGCGCTCGACTGGTACTCGGCGTTCCTCGCGCTCGGCGTGCGCGCCGACGTCGTGCCGACGGCCACCGACCTCGCGGGGTACGACGTCGTCGTGGCGCCCGTGCTGCACGTCGTCCCCGCCGCGCTGCGCGACCGCCTCACCGCGTTCGTCGAGGGCGGCGGCCACCTCGTGACGACCTACTTCTCGGGCGTCGTCGACCAGGACGACCACGCGTGGCTCGGCGGGTACCCGGGCGCGCTGCGCGACCTGCTCGGCATCCGCGTCGAGGAGTTCGCCCCGCTCCTGGACGGCGAGAGCGCGACCGTCGAGCTCGCCGGCGAGCAGCTCGAGGGCACGCTGTGGACCGAGCCCGTCGACGTCGTCGACCCGGACGTCGAGGTGCTGGGCTGGTACAAGACCGGCGAGCAGGCCGGGCGCGCCGCGGTGACGCGCCGCACGGTCCGGGCCGGCGACCGCACGGGCTCCGCCGCGTACGTGTCGACGCGCTTCGGCCGCCTCGGCCTCGTCCCCGTCCTCGCGCGCCTGCTCGACGACGCGGGCGTGCGCAGCGAGCTGCCCGCCGCCGTGCGCGGCGACGTCGAGCTCGCGGTGCGCACGGACGGGACGGACGACTTCTGGTTCCTCGTCAACCGCACGGCCCGGCCGGTCGAGGTGCCCGGCGTCACGGGCGACGTGCTCGCGGGCCGCCGTCTCGCGGCGTCCGCGACGACCGGAGCGGACGCACCCGGTGCGCTCCTGCTCGACCCGCGCGGCGTGGCCGTCGTGCGCCGCGCCGCCGAGGCCGCCACGGCCTGACGCCCCACCGCCGCGAGCGCCGCGCGGGGTGCGGGCACGGTCTCCGTGCTCGCACCCCGCGCCGCCCGTCGGCGCCGCAGACCCCCCGCGGGGAGACCCCCGCACCCGGTGCATCCGCCGGTTCGCAGCGACGCGAAGGAGGTGGCTCAGGGATGAGCCCGACCCACACCGACACGACCATCGCACGGGGCGGACCACCCGGTCCCCGCCGCACGAGCCCGGGTCGCCGGGCCACCACAGGGGCGGGGGCACGGCTCGCGGCCGGTCTCGGCGCGGGTGCGCTCGTGGCGTCCTGCGCGCTCGCCGCCCTGCCCGCGCAGGCCGCGCCGCTCGGCGTCGCGGCGGTGGGCGCAGCGGCGGTGGACGCGGCGGCGGTGCGCGCCGCGGCGGCCGCCGACGTCCCCGGCGTCACCGTCACGCCCGACCCGTCGTACGCGGGCGCGCCGTTCGAGGGCTGGGGCACGAGCCTCGTGTGGTTCGCGAACGCCACGGGCGGCTACCCGGACGAGATCCGCGACCGGCTCGCGGACATGGTGTTCGGCGACGAGGGGCTCAACCTCAACATCGCGCGCTACAACGTCGGCGGCGGCAACGCCCCGGACGTGCCGGACTACCTGCGCGCAGGCGGCGCCGTCGACGGCTGGTGGAAGGCGCCCGAGGGCACGACGCGCACCGACGTCGACTGGTGGGACCCCGAGAACCCGGACCACTGGGACGACGACGCCGACGCGACGCAGCGCTGGTGGGTCGACCGCATCAAGGACGACGTCACGCACTGGGAGACGTTCAGCAACTCCCCGCCCTGGTTCATGACCGTGAGCGGCTACGTCTCGGGCGGGTTCAGCTCGACCGCGGACCAGCTCAGGACGGACAGCATCGACGACTTCGCGGCGTACCTCGTGGGCGTGACGGAGCGCCTCGAGGAGGCGCACGGCATCGAGGTCGACACGATCGACCCGTTCAACGAGCCCAACACGAACTACTGGGGCACCCAGCTCGGCGAGGACGGCAACCCGACGGGCGGCCGCCAGGAGGGCGCCCACATGGGGCCGGAGCTCCAGGCGAAGGTCGTCCCGGCGCTCGCCGCGGCGCTCGAGGGCGCCTCGACGGACGCCGTGGTCTCGGCGATGGACGAGACCAACCCCGGCACGTTCGCGACGAACTGGAACGCGTACCCGCAGGCCGTGCGCGACCAGGTGTCGCAGCTCAACGTCCACACGTACGGCACGGGGCAGCGCACGACTGTCCGCGACATCGCCAAGGGCGAGGACAAGCCGCTGTGGATGAGCGAGGTCGGCGGCAACTGGTCCTCGACGGGCCAGGACTTCGAGACCATGGAGTCCGGGCTCGGCAGCGCGCAGCACATCGTCGACGACCTGCGCGAGCTCGAGCCGGACGCGTGGGTGTTCTGGCAGCCCGTCGAGGACTACGACAACATGGCGCCGGGCGGCGAGAGCGCGAACGGCATGAACTGGGGCGAGATCCAGATCCCGTTCGACTGCACGGCCGACGACACGCTCGAGACGTGCCCGATCTACACGAACACCAAGTACTGGGCGACCCAGAACTTCACGCACTACATCGAGCCGGGCGACTCGCTGATCCGCTCGGACGACGCGAGCAGCACGGCCGCGGTGTCCGCGGAGGGCACGTCGGCGACGGTCGTGCACGTGAACGCCACGACGGCCGAGCGCGCCGTGACGCTCGACCTGTCGAAGTTCGGTGCGGTCGGGTCCGATGCGACCGTCACCCCCGTCGTCACGAGCACGGCCGGCTACCTCGTCGAGGGCGAGCCCGTGGCCGTCACGCCGGGCGCCGAGGACGGCACGACCGGTCCGAGCGCGACGCTCGTCGTGCCGGCCGAGTCCGTGACGACGTTCGTCGTCGACGGCGTCTCCGGCGTCGCGGACGACGCGGCGCTCGTCCAGGACGGCCACGTGTACCGCCTCGACGGCGTGCAGTCCGACCGCTCGCTCGCGCCCTCGGCGTCCGGCGACGCCGTCGTGATCCGCACGGACGCGCCGGTCGCGGAGCAGGCGTGGGAGCTCACCGCGCTCGGCGCCCCCGAGGGCTCCGGGAGCAACCGGACGCGCTACGCCGTGACGAACGCGGCGACGGGTCGCCAGCTCGCCGTCTCGGCGGACACGTCCGCCGTCCTGCAGGACGCCCCGGCCGACGTCGCGGACACCCCGCTCGCCGCGCAGTGGATCCTCTCGACGACCGGCGACGGCACGTACACGCTCGTCAACGCGTCGTCGAGGACCCTGCTCGAGGTCGGTGGCCAGGCGACGGCCGACGGGTCCCCCGTGGGCACGTACCTCGCGAACTCCGGCGTGAACCAGCGCTGGCGGGTCGTGGACGAGACGGTGCTGGGCACCGAGCCGGTCGAGGCGTTCACGACGCCGGGCACCGCTCCCGAGCTGCCCGCGACCGTCACGCCGGTCTACCGCGACGGCGCGCGCGGCGCGCTCCCCGTGACGTGGGACGTGCCGGGCGACGACGCGTGGGCCGAGGCGGGCACCGTCGAGGTGACGGGCACGGTCGCGACCCCGACCGGCGGCACGGTCGCGGCGACCGCGACCGTCGTCGTCGACGTTCTGGCCTCCACGCTCCCCGCGCGCGCCAAGGCGTACGCGGGCGGCACGCCGGACCTGCCCGCGACCGTCACCGCGGTCGCTGCGGGCGGCGCGGAGGTCCGGCGCCCGGTGGTCTGGGACGACGCACCCGCGGGCGCGTTCGACGCCGTCGGGGTCGTCGAGCTCACGGGCACGGCCGACGCCGGGGCGGGCGCCACGCTGCCCGCGACCGTCCGCGTCCAGGTCACCGAGGCGGACTCCGCCAACGGCGCGCTCGCCGCGGGCACGACCGCGAGCGCGACCTTCACCGAGCCGGGCTACTCCGTCGGCGGTGTCGTCAACGGCAACCTCACGGACAAGGCGTGGTCGAACTGGGTGTCGAGCGCCAAGCGGGCCTCGGACACGCTCACCGTCACGCTCCCGGCCGACCGCGACGTCACCGGCGTCGTGACACGGTTCTGGAAGGACGGGTCCAGCGCGAGCTGGGCGCGGTCCGTGCAGCTCCAGGCGCTCGTGGACGGCACGTGGACCGACGTCGGCGCCCCCGTCACGGTCGACGCCTCGCCGGACGGCCCCGCGCCGGCCGTGGAGATCCTCGGGGACGTGCGGACGTCGTCCGTGCGCGTCGTGCTCACGGCGCGCGAGAACACGCACATGGTGGTCTCCGAGATCGAGGTCCTGGCCAAGGTGCCGGGCACGGGGACGGACGCCACGGCGTCGCGCATCGCGGTCGACGGCGAGCCGCTCGCCGGGTTCGACCCCGCGGTGACGGCGTACGACGTGCCCGTCGCGGGCGCGGTGCCCGCCGTCGAGGCGGTCGCGCACGACCCGTACGCGACCGTCGCGGTCGAGGCCGCCGACGCGGTCCCGGGCACGACGACGGTGCGCGTCACGGCCGAGGACGGGACGGAGCGGGCGTACGCCCTGCGCTGGACGGCCGACGCCGGGTCGGCGCCCGTGGCGGTCACCGCGGAGACGCGGTGCCTGGCGGGGAAGGCGTACGTCGCGGTCCGCGCCACGAACGCCGGCGACGCGCCGCTCGACGTGACGCTCACGACGCCGTACGGCACGCGCACGGTCACGGGCGTCGCCCCCGGCGCGAGCGCGTACCAGTCGTTCGCGGCGCGCGCGACGTCCGTCCCCGCGGGGACGGCCGTCGTGACGGTCGACGGGTCCGTGCCGGTCGAGGTCGCGTTCGACGCGCGCACCTGCTGATCCGCCTGCCCGACGGGCCCTGCCGGCGCATCCCGCCGGCGGGGCCCGTCGCCGTACCGGACCCCCACGGGCAGAGGAGACAAATGTCACGTCGTGATCGCGGCCACACGGTGGGCACCGGCGCGCGAGCGTGGGCGTGGCCGCGTAGCGTGTCCCGGGTGCCCGGTACCGTACCGGGACGAGGAGGAGCGCACCACGGTGACCTCGACGACGAGCGGCGACGTCCTGACGGCGGAGGACGGCACACGCTGGACCATGCAGGGTGAGATCGACGCCGCGGTCCAGGCGCGCCGCGAGGACGAGCTCGTGCGGCTCGCGCAGTCCGCGGAGGGGCGCATCCACATCGACGTCGGTGACGTGACGTTCATGGACTCCGGCGGCCTGCGCCTGCTGTACCACGCCGCCACGGCCGGCTCCGGCGTCCCCGTGCTGGAGCGCGTCCCGCGCCGCGTCCGCGACCTGCTCGAGCTCAGCGGCGTCGCCGGGCTGTTCGAGATCGACGACGACGCCGACGAGGACGGCGCGTGAGCGTCGCCCACGCCGCGGTCCCGCCCGGCTTCGTCGAGATCGGTGCGTGGCCGCTGCGCGGGCTCACGGACCTCGCGGCGCTGCGCCAGGGGCTGCACCACATGCTCACGGGCGGCCCGCTCCCGCAGGACCGCGCGCTCGAGGCGACGCCCGAACGCATCGTCCTCGTCGCGAGCGAGCTCGCGACCAACGCGCTGCGCCACGGGCTGCCCCCCACGCGCGTGCGCCTGCTCAGCGACGGGCGCGAGCTCGTCGTCGACGTCGTGGACCACTCGCCCGACGTCCCGCCCGTGGTCGCCGGCCGCCGGTCGCCGGGGGCGGGCGGCTTCGGCCTCGTGCTCGCGCAGCGCGCGGCGACCTGCGTCGGCTGGTGCCGCACCGGCACCGGTGAGAAGCACGTGTGGGCACGGTTCGACGTGCCCGTGTTCCGTGCGGGCGCGTCCGCCCGCAGCGCGCTCCTCCCCGTCCGCTGAGGAGCCCGGCGGCTCAGGCGTCGCGCCGCACCACGAGGAGCGTCGCGTCGTCCGCCGAGCGCGGGTCGCGCGCGGCGGCCACGATGCCGTCCACCTCGACCCCCGGCCCGTCCGCGAAGACGGCCGCCAGCCGGTCCAGACCGTCCCGGATCGACTCGCCCCGCCGCTCGACCAGCCCGTCGCTGTAGAGCACGAGCGCGCCGCCGGGCGGCACCTGCACCTCCTCCGCGGTGGGCGCGCGGTCCACGAGCCCGAGCGGCGGGACGCTCGCGCGACCGGCCCAGCGCGTGGTGCCGTCCGGCCCGACCACGAGCAGCGGCGGGTGGCCCACCGACACGTGCTCCACGACGCCCGTCTGCGGGTCCAGGAGCGCGACGGCGAGCGTCGCCACCTCGCCCGGGAGCGTCCACCGCGCCACGTGCGCCAGGCGCGCCACGGCCTCGACCGCCGAGCCCGTGCTCACGAGCGCGGCGCGCAGCGTGGTGCCGAGCTGTCCCATGGTCGCCGCGGCCTGGAGCCCGTGGCCCGTGACGTCGCCGACGACGAGCGCGATGCGCCCCGACGGCAGCACGAGGGCGTCGTACCAGTCGCCCCCGACGAGTCCGGTCCCGGCCGACTCGTAGCGCGACTGCAGCGTCCAGCCGGGCACGTCGGGCAGCAGCGCCGGCAGCAGGCTGCGCTGCAGCTCCTCCGTCGCGCGCACGGCCTTGCGCCCACGCAGGTACAGCGCCTCGACGAGGTGCCCGCGCAGCGACGTCGCGACGTCGCGCTGGTCGGCCGTCCACGGCGCGCTGTGCCCCCGCACGACCTCGCGCCACCGCTCGAACGACTTGCGCGGGCTGAGCCGCACGGTGTCGCCCTCGCGCTTCGCGATCGCCTTGTTGTGCGGGTCCCCGCCCCAGTCGACGTGCCGCAGCACCTCGTCGCGCACCCACACCACGACCTGGCCGTCGGGCAGCACGATGCCCATCGCACCGGCCACGTCCGGGGCGAGCGCGGCGACGTCGGGCGCGTCCCGGCCGAGCGCCTCGGTCACCACGAGGTCCTCGTCGTGGCCGAGCACCCAGGCCACGAGCGCGCGGCACCCGTCCTCGTCCGGCGCGTTGCCGACCGCGATGATCCCGCCCTCCGCGACGACGACGGCGCCGTCGGCGCGCACGAGGCGGCGCAGCCAGCCGGAGCGCGTGAGCGCGGTGCCGATCGGCACGCTCTCGTCGCGGCTGTCCGCCGCGAGGTGCGCGAGCACGCCCTCCGCACGGCGCACCTCGACGCCGCGCTCGTCCTCGGCCTGCGCCACGAGCCGCACCGAGAGCGTCGAGCCGAGGAACTCCGCGGCCGTGCGCACCTCGTAGGGCGGCTCGTGCGGGCCGGCGTAGTGGTGGCACGCGATGAGCCCCCACAGCTTTCCCTCGCGCAGGAGGGAGATCGACATCGACGCGCGCACGCCCATGTTGCGCAGGTACTCGAGGTGGATGGGCGAGACGCTGCGCAGCGTGGAGTACGTGAGGTCGAGGGGCGCGCCCGTCGTCGGCAGGAGCGTGGGCACGACCGGCTGCGGCTCGTAGTCGACGTCCGCGATGAGGCGGATCCAGTTCTTCTCGTACAGCGCGCGGGCCTGCGGCGGGATGTCCGACGCCGGGTAGTGCAGCCCGCGGAACGAGTTGAGGTCGTCGCGACGCGCCTCGGCGACCACCTCGCCGTTGTAGTCGGCGTCGAAGCGGTAGATCATCACGCGGTCGAAGCCCGTGAGCGCGCGCACGTGCCGCGCCGCGTCGTCGTACAGCTCGGCGAGGCTCGCGGCGCGCTCGAGGTCGCGCAGCGCGTGCCGCACGGCGAGGTAGGTGTTGGGGAACGTCAGGGGCCGGGCCCCGGCCGCCGTCTCGAGCTCGACGACGAGCACCGGCTCCGCGCCCGGGCCCTCCGCGGGCAGCGGGGGCCGGTGGAGCACGGCGTCGACCATCTCGTCCGTCGAGCCGCCCCACCGGTCGAGGCGGAGCGCGACCGGGTTGCGCGTCGCGAGGTCCGCGACGCTCGCGGCGTGGTCGAGCACGAGGCGCGCGGCCTGCTCGCCCAGGGCGTCCGCGAGCGGGCGACCGGCCAGGTCGTGCGCCGCGACGCCGAGGTGGTGCTCGACGTTCGCCGAGGCCTGCAGCAGCACGCCGTCCGCCTCGCGCGCGACGAGCAGCACGCCGCGCGGCTGGATCAGGCCCGGGACGTGGATGGGCTCGCGCGCGCAGTTGTCGAGGTCCACCGCATCGCCGGGCGCGAGGAGCTCCGGCTCGTCGACCGTCCTGGTCATGGTCCTCCGTCCGGGTCGCCGCACGCGGTGTGGGGCGGGTCGACGGACCACCTGGGCTCGAGGATCCTGTGTCGAGTGCCTCAGGCTACCGCGTCCGCGCAGCACGGCCGCGCCGCGAGGGTATCCCCTCGGGTGACGTCGGGCGCGGTGGACGGCCCGTGAGCCGCGCCACGGAACTCCGCGGTAGCGTCGTTCGTCGGACGTGCGGGACCCCCGGACCGCCCGCCCGGCCCCGACGACCAGAAGGTGACCCATGAGCACGACTGCGACCCCGATCCTGCGCGCCACCGGCCTCGCGGCCGGCTACGGAGGACCCGACGTCGTGAGCGGGGTCGACCTCGACGTGACGCCCGGCGCGGCGCCGGTCGGGATCGTCGGCGAGTCGGGCGCGGGCAAGTCGACGATCGTGCGTGCGCTCGTCGGGCTCGTGCGCCCGACCGCGGGGCACGTCACGTACGCCGGGCGCACCGTCACCAAGCTCTCGCGCCGCGACAAGAAGCAGTTCACGGCCGACGTGCGCCGCGTCTCCCAGGACGGTCTCGCGGGGATCGGGATCGACCCGCGCTGGACCGTGGACCGCACGCTGGCCGCGGCGCTCAAGGACGCGCGCAAGGCCGGACGGCCCAGCGGCCGGTCCGTCGAGGAGCTGCTCGGCGACGTCGCGCTCGAGCCGCGCTACGCGCCGCGCACGGTCCACTCCCTGTCCGGCGGGGAGAAGCAGCGCGTCGCGCTGGCCGTCGCGCTCGCGACGCGCCCGCGCGCCCTGCTCCTCGACGAGCCCCTCACCGCCGTCGACCCCGCGATGCGCGGCGACGTCGTGCGCCGCCTCGCCGGCGCGACGGCCGCGCTCGGCACCGCGGTGCTGCTCGTCTCGCACGACCTCGAGCTCGTCGAGCGCCTGTGCCCCACGGTCCACGTGCTCGCGGACGGGACGTTCGTGTCCTCCGGTCCGCTGCGCGACGTCTTCTCCGGCGCCGCCCCGGGCTCCGACCACCCCGCGGTCCGCGGGCTCGCCGAGGCCGCGCCGCTCGCCGTCCAGCGCTTCCGCTGACCCGGGAGGACTCGTCGGCGGTCCGTGTCGAAATCCGGGCGGGCCGTCCGACGTGCAGGTGAAGGCACCCCACGGCATAGGGTCGTGGAGGCACTCACCGAGGAGGCAGTCATGCGAGTCATGGTCATGATCACGGGCCACGGGGCGGACGAGGACAAGATCGCCCCGACGCAGGAGATGCTCGCCCAGATGGGCGCGTACAACGAGGAGCTCGTCAAGGCCGGCATCATGCTCGACGGCCAGGGGCTGCAGCCCACGTCGAAGGGCGCGCGGGTCGTGTTCCGCGGAGGCGAGACGTCGGTCGTCGACGGGCCGTTCACCGAGTCCAAGGAGATCGTCGCCGGGTACTGGATCTGGCAGGTCTCGTCGCTCGAGGAGGCCGTCGAGTGGGCCCGGAAGTGCCCGAGCGACCCGAACCTGGGGCTCGAGGAGGTGCTCGAGATCCGGCCGATCTTCGAGGCCGAGGACTTCGGGGCGGAGTACACGCCCGAGCAGCGCGAGAAGGACGAGCGCCTCGCCGAGCAGATCCGCGCGCAGCACGGCGCCTGACGCGCCGCCGTCGGGAGCGGGCACGACGATGACCGACGTCTCGCGCACCGTCGAGGCCGTGTGGCGCATCGAGTCGCCGCGCCTCGTCGCGGGCCTCGCCCGGACGCTGCGCGACGTGGGCCTCGCCGAGGAGGTCGCGCAGGAGGCGTTCGTCGCGGCGCTCGAGCAGTGGCCCGCGCAGGGCGTGCCCGACAACCCCGGTGCGTGGCTCACGACGGTCGCGCGCCGGCGCGCCGTCGACCTGGTCCGCCGCGAGCGCACGCGCGACGAGAAGTACGCGCGCCTCGCGGCGGGCCTCGCCGCGCCCGGGTCGGGCACGACGCCCGTCGCGCACCCGGGCGACGGCGCGGCCGCCCTCGTCGGGTCCGTCCCGGCGCCGGACGCCATCGTCGACGACCCGGTGGGCGACGACCTGCTCGCGCTCGTCCTCGTCGCGTGCCACCCCGTGCTCCCCCGCGAGTCGCGCGTGGCGCTCACGCTGCGTCTCGTCGGTGGCCTGACGACCGACGAGGTCGCGCGCGCGTTCCTCGTCCCGCCCGCGACGGTCGGGCAGCGCATCTCGCGCGCGAAGCGGACGCTCGCCGAGGCGAACGTCCGCGTCGAGGTCCCGCACGCCGACGAGCTCGCCGAGCGCGTGCCCGCGGTGCTGGAGGTCGTGTACCTCGTGTTCACGGAGGGCTACGCGGCGACGTCCGGAGAGGAGTGGGTGCGGCGCGAGCTCGCCGAGGACGCGATGCGCCTCGGCCGCGTCCTCGCGGGCCTGCTGCCGGGCGAGCCCGAGGTGCACGGGCTCGTGGCGCTCATGGAGCTGCAGGCGTCGCGCTTCCGCGCGCGCACCGGCCCGGACGGCGAGGCGGTGCTGCTCCAGGACCAGGACCGCTCGCGCTGGGACCGCCTGCTCGTGCGGCACGGGCTCGCGGCGCTCGACCGGGCGCTCGCGCTCGGGACCCGCACCGGCCGGGCGCTCGGCCCCTACTCGCTCCAGGCCGCGATCGCGGCGTGCCACGCGCGCGCGGCGTCCTGGGAGGACACCGACTGGGAGGCGATCGCCGCGCTCTACGACGCGCTCGCGACGGTGGCGCCCTCCCCCGTCGTCGAGCTCAACCGGGCCGTCGCGGTGGGCTTCGCGGACGGCCCCGAGGCGGCGCTCGCCGTGCTCGACGACGTCGCGGACGACCCGCGCCTGGCCCGCCACCACCTGTACGGGGCGGTGCGCGGCGACCTGCTCGTGCGGCTCGGGCGCCACCGCGAGGCCGCCGACGTGCTCGAACGGGCCGCGGCGCTCGCCCCGACCACGCGCGAGCGGCGGCTCCTGCGCGAGCGCGCCGCGGCGGCGTCCGACCCTGGGGACGACCTGCCGGGCGCCCGCCCGGCGGCGCGACGCTAGCGGCGACCCGGCGAGGCTCAGCGCGCGTGCCGCTACGCGGTGAGGACCGCCTCGATCGCGTCAACCTCGTCCGCCGTGAGCGCGGGCGCGGCGAGCGCCGCGACGTTGCTCTCGAGCTGGCGGACGCTGCTCGCGCCGACCAGCGCGGAGGTCACGCGGTCGTCGCGCAGCACCCAGGTGAGCGCGAGCTGTGCGAGGGTCTGGCCGCGGTCGCCGGCGATCTCGTTCAGCGCCCGCGCGCGCTCGAGGTACGCCTCGTCGAGGTTCCGCTCCGACAGGAACGGCGAGTCGGGGCGCGCGGCGCGCGATCCTTCCGGCGCCGACCCGGACAGGTAGCGGTCCGTGAGCAGGCCCTGCTGGAGCGGCGAGAACACGATGGTGCCCACGCCGAGGTCGCCCACGACGTCGAGCAGCGACTCGCTCTGCACGCCGTCGTACGGGTCGTCGTGCGCGGGGTCCTCGACGTGCCGGTTGAGCATCGAGTAGCTGGGCTGGTGGATGAGGAGCGGGGTGCCGAGGTCGGCGAGGATCGCGGCCGCCTCGCGCGTGCGGGCGGGCGAGTAGTTGGACACGCCGACGTACAGCGCCTTGCCCTGCTGCACGGCGTCGTGCAGGGCCCGCATGGACTCCTCGAGCGGCGTGCTCGGGTCCGGGCGGTGGTGGTAGAAGACGTCCACGTAGTCGAGGTTCATCCGCCGCAGCGACTGCTCGAGCGAGGACAGCAGGTACTTGCGCGAGCCGCCGTCGCCGTACGGCCCGGGCCACATGTCGTAGCCCGCCTTGGAGGAGATGACGAGCTCGTCGCGGTAGGCGCCGAGGTCCTGGGCGAGGTGGCGACCGAAGTTCTCCTCGGCCGAGCCGTACGGCGGGCCGTAGTTGTTCGCGAGGTCGAAGTGCGTGATGCCGAGGTCGAACGCGCGGCGCAGCACGGCGCGCTGGGTGTCGAACGGGTTGACGTCACCGAAGTTGTGCCAGAGCCCGAGCGAGATCGCGGGCAGGTCGAGGCCGCTGCGCCCCGTGCGTCGGTAGGTCATCGAGTCGTAGCGGTCGTCGGCGGCGACGTAGCGGGGGGCGAGAGGCATGGGCCCCATTCTGCCCCGCCCCGCGCCCCGCGCAGGCGTCGGCCGCGACGGGCCGCGGCAGACGGGGCCGCCCCCGCGGCGGCCGGCGGGACCGCCCGTGGTCAGCGCGTCGGGGTCTCCACGACCTGGCCCGCCCACGCGAACCCGCCGCCGAAGCCGAAGAGCAGCGCGGGGACGCCCGCGGGGATCTTGCCGGCGTGCCACCACTTGGAGAGCCCGAGCGGGATGGACGCGGCGGAGGTGTTGCCCGACTCGACGATGTCCGTCACGACGACCTTCGACTCGAGGCCGAGCGCCTTGGCGAGGGGCTCGATGATGCGCAGGTTCGCCTGGTGCGCGACGAGCACCTCGATGTCGTCGAGCGAGACGCCGGAGCGCTCGACGACGGTGCGCGCGCGGTCGGCGGCGCGCGTGATGGCCCACTTGAAGACGGCGCGGCCGTCCTGGGCGAACTTCTCGTGCGGCGTCTCGATGAGCACGGCGGGCGTGAGGTCGGGCTCGGAGCCCCACGTCACGGGCCCGACGCCGGGCTCGTCCGTCGCGCGCAGCACCGCGGCGCCCGCGCCGTCGGCGGTGAGGATGCACGTGCTGCGGTCGGTCCAGTCGGTGAACGCGGTGAGCTTCTCCGCGCCGATCACGACGGCCGTGCGCGCGGAGCCGGCGCGGATCGCCTGGTCGGCGAGGCCGACGGAGTGGGCGAAGCCGGAGCACGCGACGTTGACGTCGAGCACCGCGGGCCCGACGACGCCGCGCAGGTCGAGCTCGGACGCCTCCTCGGGCGTGGACTGCCCGGGCATGACGCCGGTGCGCAGGTGGTAGGCGACGCGGCCGGCGGTGTTGGGCGAGCGGTCGGTCGCGGTGGCGGTGGCGACGACGACGAGGTCGACCTCGGCGGGGTCGACGCCCGCGTCGTCGAGCGCGTGGCGGGCGGCCGCGGTGGCCATGTCGGCGACGGTCGTGTCCTCGTCGGCGACGTGGCGCGTGACGATGCCCGTGCGCGAGCGGATCCACTCGTCGTTCGTCTCGACGAGCTGCGCGATGTCGTCGTTGGTGAGGGTCTTCTCGGGCTGGAAGTGACCGAGTCCGACGATGCGCGACCCGGCCGCGCCGGTGGCGGGAGTGAGCATGAGGTGATCATGTCACGCGGCCACCCTTCCCCATGACCTACCCTCTGCATTACCTTTGCTTGACCTGAACCGGAGGAGGTGGTGGTGATGACGGAGGACGTCCCCGACTGGGGCTCGGTGACGGAGCCCGCGGCGGACCCGGTGGGGCTCCCGGGGAACCCGGGGTTCCTCAGCCCGCTCGTCCCGGCGTTCGCGGTCCGGGACCCGCGCGGGCGGCCGGTCGTCGAGACGCCGCTCTCGCCGCGCGCCCAGACGCTGTACCTCGCGCGCCTCGTCGCGTCGGCCGGCGTGCTCGTGGCGCCGGTCGCCGGGGCCGCGCTCACGCTGCTCGCGGGCCACCTCCTCGGGTCCGGCGCCCTGCCGGACGGCCGACCCGCGCCCTGGTGGCTCGTGCTCGCGCTCGCGGTGGTCGCGCTCGTGCCGGGCACGCTCCTGATCGGCGTCCACACCGTCGCGCTCGCGGCGACCGGCTCGTCCCGCGTCGGCTCGCGCCTCACGGCGGCCACCGCCCTCCTGGCGGTCGCGCTCGGCGCCGGGACGGTCGTGGCGCTCGACCGGGCCGGCGTCGAGCACCCGCTCGCGCGCGCCCTGGAGCCGCTGCCGCTCGCGGCCCTCGCGCTCACCGCCCTGCTCGCGCTCGCCGGGGGCGGCGCGGCGGTCGCGGCGACGCTCGCGGCCCGGCGCGAGGCGCACGCCGTCCAGGACCGCCTGCGCGCGCTGCGGCGCGACGGGATGCGCACGGAGGGACGCCTGGAGAGCGTGCGGTACCACGGCAGGTGGACCGACGACGGTCGCCCGCGCCTCGACGCGACCGTCACCTACGGCACCCCGGGAGCCGAGCGTCGCGTCGACCTCCTGCTCGTCGCCCCCGCGGACCGCGTGCCCCTGCCCGGCGCACCGGTCGTCGTCGTGCACGGCCCCGCCGACGAGCCCACGGGACACGGCACGGCCCCCGGACCCGGCGGCCCGGGCCCCGCCGCGCCCGGCGGCACGAGCCGCGGCCGATGGCTCGACGACGTCGTCCTCGTCGAGCTCGACCAGTCGCGCCCCGTCGCCTACGACCCCGACGTCGCGGCGTACGCGCGCGCCGGGGCCGAGGACTGAGCGCCGGCCCGCGCGGCGGGCGGACCCGCCCGCGGCGAGGTCGGCGAGCGGCCGGTGCGTGACGTAGCGTCGGGTCGTCCCGCCCCCGACCCGAGGTGCCGTCGTGTCCCGTCCCCCGCTGCCCGCCCGCCTCGTCGACCTGCTGCGCCGCCCGAACGCGGCCGTCATGGCGACGGTGCGCTCCGACGGCGCCCCCGTCACCGCGGCCACGTGGTACGTGTGGGAGGACGACGGCCGCGTGCTCGTCAACCTCGACGAGTCGCGCGTGCGCCTCAAGCACCTGCAGCGCGACCCGCGCGTCTCGCTCACGGTCCTCGACGAGAACTGGTACACGCACGTGACGCTCATCGGCCGCGTCGTGGAGCTGCGCGCCGACGAGGGCCTGGCCGACATCGACCGGATCTCGTCCCACTACACGGGGCACGGCTACCCGAACCGGCACAGCCCGCGCGTCAGCGCGTGGATCGAGGTCGAGCGCTGGTACGGCTGGGGCGACGCGCGGACCGCCGGCGACGCGTAGCCACGGGCGGCCCTCCGTCAGGCGTCGTACCGGAACGCGTCCCACGCGCCGAGCAGGTACTGGACGCCGAGCGCACGGTCGTACAGGCCGTACCCGGGCCGGGGCCGGTTGGTCGTGTTCTCGTCCCACAGGTGCCGCCCGTGGTCGGGACGCACGTAGCCCTCGTAGCCCGCCTCGGCGTACGCGCGCATGATCCCCGTCGTGTCGACGCTGCCCTCGCACGCGCGGTGACCGACCTCGGTGAAGTCCCCGTTCCCCAGGTGCTTGATGTTGCGCACGTGCGTGAAGTGGATCCGGTCCATGAAGGTGCGCACCGCGTCGACGGGGTCCTGCTCGGGGTTCGCGGAGAACGAGCCGAGGCACAGGGTGAGCCCGTGGTACGGGCTGTCGTGGAGGGCGAGCACGCGCGCGAGGTCGTCCTTGGTCGAGACGACGCGCGGCCAGCCGAAGACGTCGTAGGGAGGGTCGTCGGGGTGCACGCCGAGCTTGACGTCGGCCTCCTCGCAGGCCGGGACCACGGCGTCGAGGAAGTAGCGGTAGTGCGCGTACATGTCCTCGCGGGTCACGCCCTCGTAGGCGGCGTCGAGCTCCCCGAGGCGCGCCAGCCGCTCGGGCTCCCACCCGGGCAGCGTGAGGCCGCGCGTGCTCGCCACCGTCTCGGCCACGAGCCGCCGCGGCGACGTCGCGTCGACCACGGCACGCTCGAAGAACAGCGCCGTCGAGCCGTCGGGCAGCGGGTGCCACAGGTCCGTGCGCAGCCAGTCGACGACGGGCATGAAGTTGTAGCAGACGACCTTGACCCCGGCCCGGCCCAGCCGGCGGATCGTCGTCACGTAGTTCTCGATCGCCTCGTCGCGGCTCACACCGAGGACGGTCCTCCCGAGCTTGATCGACTCGTGCACGTTGACGGACTCGACCACCTCGGCGTCGAACGTCCGCGTGACGCCGCGCGCGCGGGCCGCCTCCCCCAGGCCGGTGATCGTCGCGACCGCGGCGTCGATCTCCGCCTGCTCCCACACCTCGCCCGCCTGCTTGCCGTGCAGGCTCCACACGATCGTCTCCACGCCGGGGATCTGCCGCACGTGGTCGAGCGTGACCGTGTCGTTCCCCTCGCCGTACCAGCGGAACCCCATCTTCACCGCGCGACCTCCTCGGTCCTCGTGCCGGTCGTCACCGGTGTGCGTGCGCCGGCGACCGCGTCGGCGAGCCCGGGCAGGCGGGTCTGCGCCACGCCCGGCAGCAGCCCCGGGAGGGCGACGAGCGCGCGGACCGCGGCGTCGTCGTCCGGCGCGTCGTCGACGACCGCGAGCAGCTCGTCGGCGCGCGGGTCGTCCGGGGCGTGGCCGGCGCGCGCCTCCCGTACGACGTACCGCGCCCACGCGGCGAGCGCCCCGACGACGCCGGGCGGGAGCGGGTCGTCCGGTCGCGCGGCGAGGAGGTCGGCGAGCGTCGCGCCCCACCGGACCGGGATCTTCTGCGTCCCGTCCGCGGCGACCTGCCGCACGGCGTGGCCCGTCGCGGGGTTGGCGAACCGGTCGAGCAGCGTCCGCGCGTACGCGGCGAGGTCGACGCCGTCCGGCGCGTCGAGCGTCGTGACCGCCTCGGCCTGCAGGGCCCGGACACCCGCGGCGAGCGCGGGGTCGGCGACGGCCTCGGCGATCGTGGTGTGGCCCGCGAGCGACCCCGCGTAGGCGAGGTAGGAGTGCGTGCCGTTGAGCAGGCGGAGCTTGGCGCGCTCGTAGGGCGCGACGTCGCTCGTCAGGGTCGCCCCGCCGTGCTCCCACGCGGGCCGCGGACCGGCGAAGCGGTCCTCGATCACCCACTGGAGGAAGGGCTCGGCGACGACGAGGCCCTCGTCGCGCGCGCCGAGCAGCGCCTCGGCCTGGTCCCGCCGCGCGGGGGTCGTGGCGGGGACGATGCGGTCCACCATGCTGCACGGGAACGTCACGGAGGCGGCGAGGTACGCGCGCAGCGCGTCGCCGCGTGCGCCCGGGAGCGCCGCGTCCACGGCCTCGGACACGAGCCGCTCGAGCACACGACCGTTGTCCGCGAGGTTGTCGCAGCTCAGCACGGTCAGGGGCGCACCCCCGGCGCGCCGCCGCGCCGCGAGCCCGCGCACGAGCAGCCCGACCGCGCTCGTCGCGGGCGCGTCGGGCGGCCCGGGCGCCGGCCCCGCGGCTTCCTCCGCGGCGAGCGCGTCGAGGTCCGCGCGCACGGACCCCGCGTCGAGGTGACCGTCCGCGCGGCGCGCGTAGCCCTTCTCGGTCACCGTGAGGCTCACGACGTGCGTCGTCGGCGCCGCGAGCGCCGCGAGGACGCGCGGCGTCTCCTCGGCCGGCCACGCGACGTCGGTCACCGACCCCACGACGCGCGGCGACGCGCCGTCGGGCCCGACGGTCAGCACCGCGTACACCCCGCCCTGGGGGCGGAGCTGGTCGCGCACCGTCGCGGAGCGCTGCGTCACGCCGAGGATCCCCCAGCGCACGTCCCCCGTGGCGCGCGCGGCGTCCTCCGTGACGACGGCCTGGTGCGCGCGGTGGAACGCACCGATCCCGAGGTGGACGATCCCCACCTGCGTCGGGCGTACGGGTGCGGGCCACGACCCGGGGCGGGTGTCCCGGTGCAGGCGGGGCCGGCCCTGCGGCGGGGCTCCCGTCGGGCGGGGGACGGCGGTCGGGCTGGTCACGCGGCCTCCTGGGTCGGACGGGTCTCGTCGGGGTGCACGGTCGGGGTCACAGGTCGGCCGGACGGACGCGCGCGCCGGTCGCCGCCGCGAGCCGGATCGCGCACAGGAGCCGGACCGTCTCGACCGCGTCCGCGGCGTCCACGGGCACCGGCTCCGTCCCGGCGACCGCCGCGAGCACCCGTTCCCACTGGGCGCGGTGGCCCGCGTGCCCGATCGCGAGCGGGTCCGCCGCGCCGCCGCGGGCGGTCCCGGAGCCGGGCGCCGGAACGCCCGGGACGTCCCAGCGGCGGACCTCGTCCTGCGCGAGCTCGACCGAGCCGAGCGAGCCGTGCAGGGCGACGGTCGCGGGGAAGCCCGGCGGCGTCGCGGTCGTCGTCGTGACGACCCCGAGCGCCCCCGACGCGAAGCGCAGCGTCGCGGCCGTCGTGTCCTCGGCGACGTCGTCGGGCGGACCGGCGGCGACGGCGCGCGAGAGCGTCCCGTCCTGGGCGGTGACCGACTCGACCGGCCCGCACAGCCAGCGCAGGAGGTCGACGGTGTGCACGCCCTGGTTCATGAGCGACCCGCCGCCCGCGGCCGCGGACGTCCGCCACGGCGCGGCGGCGTAGTAGTCGTCGTCGCGGAACCAGGGCACGTGCGCGGCGACGAGGCGGAGCTCGCCGAGCGCGCCGTCGTCGAGCGCGCGGCGCAGCGCCCGGTGCTGCGGCTCGAAGCGGCGCTGCGACACCGTCGAGACGAGCAGCCCCCGCTCGCGTGCGGCGCGCGCCACGAGGACGGCGTCCTCGACGGTCACCGCGAGCGGCTTCTCCACGACGACGTGCTTGCCCGCCTCGAGCGCGGCGAGCGCGAGGCGGGCGTGGCTGCCGCTCGGCGCGCAGACCACGACGACGTCCACGCCGGGGTGCCGGGCCACGTCCTCGGGCGCGACGCGCACCGCGTCCCCCGCCGCCTCGGCGGCGTCGGGCGACCGCCCGCCGCTGTACGCGACGACCCGCGCGCGGGGCGCCAGGTCGCGCAGCGCCCGCGCGTGGAGCACCCCGATGCTGCCCATGCCCACGACACCCACGCCGACGCCGCCCACGGCCTGCTCCCCCACCGGGCCGCTCACTCGGCGACGTGGCTCGCGCCGAGCAGGTCGCGCAGCCGCTCGGCGGCCCCCGTGAACCGGGGGTCGACGAGGGTCGTGCCGTAGTCGCGCTCCGCGGGCAGGCCCGGCTCGAGCGTCTCGACGATCCGCCCGGGACGGGGACTCATCACGACGATCCGGCTCCCGAGGAACACGGCCTCCGGCACCGAGTGCGTGACGAGGACGATCGTCGTGCCGGTCTCGCGCCAGATGCGGTTCATCTCGATGTTCATCTGCTCGCGCGTGAGCGCGTCGAGCGCGCCGAACGGCTCGTCCATGAGCAGGACGCGCGGCTCGTGCAGCAGCGCCCGGCACAGCGCCACGCGCTGCTGCATGCCGCCGGACAGCTCGTGCGGCAGCGCCTTCTCGAAGCCCGTGAGCCCGGTCAGCGCGATGAGCGCGTCCGCGCGCTCGTCGGCGCGACGCCGGTCCATGCCCCGCATCTCGGCCTGGAGCAGGATGTTCTTGCGCACGCCGCGCCACTCCAGGAGCGCGGACCGCTGGAACGCGAAGCCGATGTCGCGCTGGGGTCGCGTCACGGTCTGCCCGTGGAGGCGCACCTCGCCCTCGGTGCAGGCGGTGAGGCCCGCGACGATCTTCAGCAGCGTCGACTTGCCGCACCCCGACGGCCCGACGATCGTCACGAGCTCGCCCGCCCGGACCGTCAGGGAGACGTCGTCGAGCGCGACGGTCTCCGACCGCTTGGACCGGAAGCGCATCGTCAGGTCGCGGACCTCGATGACCGGCTCGGCGACCGTCGCGGCGGCCGCGTCGAGCTCCGGCGCGGCCGTCACAGGTCCGCCCCGAACGAGCCGTCCCAGAAGTCCGCGGCCGTCGTGCCGCCGTCGAAGTCGGTGTTCTCGGACAGGAACGTGAGGGTGTCCGTCCACTGCTCCTCGGTGTTCACCCCGGGCGCCGGCGCGTCCTCGAGGCCCAGCAGCTCGACCGTCGCCGCGAGCTGCGCGGCGAGGACCGCCTCGTCGGGCGCCTGCTCGGCGCCCGCGGCCATCGCCGCGACCGCCGCGTCCGGGTCCTCCGAGGCCGCGAGGAACGCGCGCGACGTCGCGCGCACCATCGCCTCCACGAGCTCGGGGTCGTCCGCCAGGAGCGCCTCGTGCGCGACGAGGCCGGTGCCGAGCAGGTTCATGCCGAAGTCCGCGAAGGGCAGCGCCTCGACCTCCTCGCCCGTCTGGTTCTCGATCGTCGGCGCCTGGTCGTGGTGGAAGCCCTGGATCGCGTCGACCTTGCCCTCGATGAGCGCGGCGATCTTGCCCGCGGCGTCGACGTTGACCACGGTCACGTCCGCCGGGTCCACCCCGTTGAGCTCCAGCCAGGCCGGGAACGTCCCGTACATCGCGTCGCCCGGGGTGCCGCCGACCGTCTTGCCGACGAGGTCGGCCGGCTCGGTGATGCCCTGGTCGGCGAAGAACTCGACCGAGCTCGGGCCCGTCTGGAGGAACACGCCCACGCTGCGCACCGGCATGCCCGAGCTGATCCCGTTCACGAGCGGCGGCGTGTCCGCCCAGCCGAAGTCGGTGTTGCGCTGGGCGACCTGCTGGACCGTGTTCCCCGAGCCGTTGCCCGGCTGGATCGTGAGGTCGATCCCCTCCTCCTCGAAGATCCCCTGCTCCACGCCGTAGTAGAACGGCGCGTGCTCGCCGTACGGGACCCAGTTGAGCGTGACGGTGACCTCGGTGAGCCCGTCGTCCCCCGCCTCGCCGCCGGAGCCCGACGGGTCGGCCTGCCCGCAGGCCGTCGAACCTGCCACCACGACGCCGGCCAGCGCCAGCGTCACTGCGAACCGTCCACCACGCATGGGAAGAGCCCTTCTGCTCGTGCCGCCTCGACGTCGAGGGGCGGGAGATGACGAGAGTGCTGTCGGTGCGGGCCGGGCGGCGCCCGGCGGTGTCCCGCGCCTCACGAGGCCGCGAGCACGAGGTTGCCGCGCCGGGACGCGTGCCACGGGATGAGGAGCCGCTCGAGCAGCTCGACCAGGAGGAAGAGCACGACGCCGATGAGCGACATGAGGATGAGGTCGGCGAACAGCAGCGGCGCGTCGAGGTTGCCGCTCGCGAGGAGCAGCACGTACCCGAGGCCGCGGTCCGCCCCGACGAACTCGCCGACGACGGCGCCCACGACCGCGAGCGTGACGGCGACCTTGAGCCCGGACATGAGCTGCGGCAGCGACCCGGGGAACCGGATCTTGCGGAACGTCCGCCAGCGCGAGGCGCCCATCGTCGCGGACATCTCCAGCAGCTCGGGGTCGATCGACCGCAGGCCGGCCACGGCCGAGACGACCACGGGGAAGAACGCGATGAGCACCGCGAGGACGATCTTCGGCGTCGCGCCGAACCCGAACCAGACGACGAGGATCGGGGCGATCGCGATCTTGGGGATGACCTGGGCGAAGAGGATGAGCGGGTACAGCGACTTCTCCGCGGTGGGCGAGTAGACGAGCACCACGGCCGTCGCGACCCCGATCACCGCCGCGAGGACGAACCCGACGACGGTCTCCATCGTCGTCACCCACGTGTGCTCGAGCAGCATCGCCCAGTCGGCGACCATCGTGTCCCACACCGCGCCGGGCGACGGTACGAGGTACGCCGGGACCAGCTCGCGCCACGCGACGAACCACCACACGCCGACCAGCGCGAGGAGCACGAGGGCGGGCCGCCACGACGCCGCGGCGAGCGCCACGAGCCTGGCGCCGAGCGGCGTCGTGCCCCGGTCCCGTGCGCGCGGGCCGCGGGCCGTGGCGTCGTGCGGTCGCGCCGCACCGGGCGCCGGTCGCACGTCCTGGGCAGTCGTCATCGTGCGGTCCTCCATGGTCGTGGTCCGGGTGCCCGGCGGCACGTCCGGGGACGGTGCGTCGTTCATCGGAACGGCACCGCCTCGGCGGTGAGGATGTCGGTGAAGGCGTCGAAGGCCTCGGTGAACAGCTCGGGCCCGGAGAACCCGCCGAGGCTGTGGGCGTCGCCGAGGTGCGGCTCGAGCGAGAAGAACCCGTCGAACCCGTCGTCGCGCAGCGCGCGCACAGTCTCGACCACCTCGCCGTCCCCGCGTCCCGCGGCCACGACGGCGCCCGTCGCCGCGTCGGCGTCCTTCACCTGGACGTAGGCGAGGTGCGGCCGCAGCAGCGCGTAGCCGTCCGTGAAGGGGCGCACGCCGACCTGGACGAAGTTCGCGGAGTCCCACGCGAGCGCGAGGTGCTCCGAGCCGACGGACTCGACGACGTCGAGGCAGCGCCGCGGGACGTCGCCGTAGATCCCCTTCTCGTTCTCGTGGACCAGGACGACGCCCGCCGCGCGCGCCACCTCGGCGAGCGCCGCCATCCGGCGCAGCACGACGTCGCGCACGGTCGCCGGGTCGGTCCCGGGCCGCAGGAAGAACGAGAACACCCGGACGTACGGGGCGCCGAGCTCCTGGGCGACGCGCGCGGCGTGCCGCATCCGGTCGAGGTGCGCGTCGAGGTCCTCGTCGACGAAGACCTTGCCCACGGGCGAGCCGATGCTCGACACCCGCAGGTCGTGGCGCCGCAGCAGGCGCGCGACCTCCGCGCGGCGGTCGTCGTCGAGGTCGAGCACGTTCGTGCCCCACGCGCTGCGGAGCTCGACGAACCGCAGCCCGAGCTCGCCCGCGACGACGCACTGTGTCTCGACGTCGGGCGAGATCTCGTCCACGAATCCCGAGAGCGTCCACATCGTCGTGCTCTCCCTTCTCGTCGTCCGGCCGCGTCCCGCACCGGACGGACCCGTCGACGCGGGCCGGCCGGGGAGGGCGCGGCGAGGTCGACGAGGAGCGTGCCGGACGGGCGTGCGGGGCGGGTGGGTCGAGGTGCTGCGCCCGGAGGTCGTTCTCCGCGGCGCCTGGCTAGGACAGTAGGTGGGCGCGTCACGGCCGGACAACGAGTTGCCACTTGTTGCACCTGACGTCGTCGACGACTCGACGCGGGGACGCGCCGGCGGGCGGCGGGGCCGCTGCCACCGGTTGCCGTCGTGCGCGTCAGAGGGCGGGGTCGCAGGGGGCGCCGAGGTCCAGCGCGACGAGGCGGAACCCGGCCGACCGGACGGCGCGCAGGACCTCCCCGCGCAGGGGCTCGCTCGTGACCGCGATCAGCTCGGCGTGTGGGGCCTCGATGCGTGCGAGGTCCCCGTGGTGGTGGACGCGCAGGTGCTCCAGGCCGAGGCGGCTCAGCTCGCTCTCCGCCGCCTCGACCTGCACGGCCGCCTCGCTCTCGCCAGGCCGGTCCAGGGGCGGTGGCCCGGGGTCGGCGGTCGGCGGGAGGTCGGCGGTCGGTCCCGACGGGAGGACGCGCCTCATCGGCGCGGCCCGGTCGGCGCCGCCGCAGCGGCACCGAGGGGTCGCGGTCCAGGACGCCGACGTGCCGTCGTCGGGCCCGGGGACGCGTTCGCGCGCGAGGTCACGGAGTCATTGCAGGCCGACCCCGGTGGACCGTCAAGCGGTTGCCGTCGGTTGCCGTCGGCTGTCGTCGGCTGTCGTCGGTCGGTGTCGTCCCGCCGTCCCGGAGGCACGATCGGCGACAACCGGTTGTTGTCCGGCGCTGTCAGGGCCGTTACAGTCCGACCGCATGACCCCCGCCGGCAATGGTGCCAGCCCGACGATCTACGACGTCGCCCAGGCGGCCGGCGTCGCGCCGTCCACCGTCTCGCGCGCGTTCTCGCGCCCGGGGCGCGTCAACGCGCAGACCGCGGAACGCATCCGCCAGGTCGCGAGCGAGCTCGGCTACCGCACGAACCCGCTCGCGCGCGGGCTGCCGACGGGCCGCACGTCGCTCCTCGGCATCGTGGTCGCGGACGTGACCAACCCGTTCTTCTTCGAGATCATCCGGGGCGCCGAGAAGACGGCCCGCGACGCCGGGTACACGCTCCTCATGGTCGACGCGCACGAGTCCGACGAGGCCGAGCGCCAGGCCCTCGACCGGACCCTCCCGCTCGTGGAGGGCATGATCCTCGCGACGTCGCGCCTCTCGGACTCCTCGATCCGGGTCGCGGCCAAGCAGCGGCCGACCGTCGTCATGAACCGCCACCTCACGGACGTCCCGAGCGTCCTCACCGACAACGCCCAGGGCATGCGCAGCGCCGTCGAGCACCTCGCGGACCTCGGCCACGCGAACCTCGCCTACCTCGCGGGGCCCGAGGCGTCCTGGGCGGACGGCATGCGCTGGCGGGCGTTCCGCGAGGCCACGCGCGCCGTCGACGTGCAGGCGCGCCGCATCGGGCCGTTCGCGCCGACGCTCGCGGGCGGGCTCGCCGCGGCGGCCGCGCTCGTCAAGCACCGCGCGACGGCGGCCGTCGCGTACAACGACCTCATCGCGATCGGGGCGATGCGCGGGATGCGACGCCTCGGGGTCGAGGTTCCGCGCGACATGAGCATCGTCGGGTTCGACAACATCTTCGGCTCGGACTTCTGCACGCCGCCGCTCACGACCGTCGCCGCGCCCCTGCGCCACTTCGGCTCCTTCGCCGTCCAACGACTCCTCGCGCAGCTGCGCACGTCGCCGCCGCCCGCGGCCGGCCCCACCCTCCTCCCGGCCAAGCTCGTGGAGCGCGGCTCGACGGCTCGCCCCGCCTGACCCCTCCACGGCCCCGCGCGCCCCGGACCGCGCGCACGACAGGTGCAACAAACGGCAACTCGTTGCCCCTGCGGTTCGCGCCCCCGGATAGTGACGGCACAGCGCACCGACGCGCCCTGTGCACGGTCCAGGCACGCAAAGGCCCTCGACGGAGAGGCAGGCTGATGGAACACCTTTCGACCCCGGCACCACCCCCGACCACGACGCACCGCCGCAGACGACGACGCGCGGCGGTCGCCGCGCTCGTCGCGCTGGCCGTGCCGTCCGGCGTGCTGACGGCCCAGGCGGCGGTCCCCGCCCTCGCGCCCGCGGCCTCCCAGGACGACATCCGGCCCCAGGAGCCCGGCGTGACCCTGCGCGTCTTCGACGTGCAGGTGATCCTCGACGACTACTGCACCCTCAAGCCCGGGCAGACGCCCAACGTCGACAAGATCATGCCGACGATCGACTGGACCACGGCCGCCGACTTCGGCCTCACGGACAAGTTCGTCACCGAGGTGACGGGGTACCTCAACGTCCCCGAGCCGGGCACGTACGAGTTCCGGATCACCAACGACGACGGCGCGCGGCTGCTGCTCGACGACGAGCTCGTGGTCGACCACCCGGGCCGCCACGGCGCGACGCCCAAGGACGGGTCGATCCAGCTCGACGCGGGGTACCGCGCGCTGCGCATCGACCACTTCGACGGCGAGTTCGACCAGCGCCTCCTGCTCGAGTGGCGCCCGCCGGGCGCGTCGGACTTCGTCGTCGTCCCGAACTCGGTGCTGAGCACCGACGCCGACGTCACGCGCGTCACGTCGCCCGGCCGCAAGGAGTGCGAGGGCATCACCGAGGCCCCCGGCGACGGGCTGCCCCTCACCGAGGTGCACCCGAACTACACCCTGACCGACCTGCGCCCCGACGGGTTCGAGCCCCAGGTGACGGGCATGGACTGGCTGCCCGACGGCCGTCTGGCCATCTCCACGTGGGGCGGCGACCGGCTCACCCAGCTCGGCGAGGTCTACCTGATCGACCACGTCCAGGGAGACACCGGCGCCGAGGAGGTCACGTACACCAAGGTCGCCGAGGGCCTGACCGAGCCGATGGGACTGAAGTACGTCGACGGCACGATCTACGTCTCGGAGAAGGACGGGCTCACCGCGCTCGTCGACACCGACGGCGACGACGTCGCCGACGAGCACGACACGATCGCGACGTGGCCGTTCGGCGGCAACTACCACGAGTTCGCGTTCGGCCTGCTCTACGAGGACGGGTACTTCTACGTCACGACCGGCATCGCGATGATCCCCGGCGGCAACTCGCTCGACCCGCAGCTCGCGGAGAACCGCGGCTCGGTCATGCGGATCAGCAAGGACACCGGCGAGGTCGAGTACGTCGCGGGCGGCCTGCGCACCCCGAACGGGCTCGGCTGGGGCGCCGACGGCGCCATGTACGTCACGGACAACCAGGGCGTGCGCATCCCGACGTCGAAGCTCGTGCGCGTCGAGGAGGGCGCGTTCTACAACCACTTCACCAACCCGGACGGCCCGTACGACGACCAGCCCGTCACCGAGCCCGTCCTGTGGATGCCGCACAGCGAGATCTCGAACTCGCCGAGCAACCCGGTGATCCTCACCGAGGGCGTGTTCGCGGGGCAGATGGCGATCGGCGACGTCACGTACGGCGGCCTCCAGCGCGCGTACCTCGAGGAGGTCGCGGGCCAGGAGCAGGGCGCGGTGTTCCGCATGACGCAGGGCCTCGAGTCCGGCGTGAGCCGCACGAGCGTCGGCCCCGACGGCGCGATCTACGTCGGGGGCATCGGCTGGTCGGGCAACTGGGGCCAGGCGGGCAAGCTCTCGCACGGGCTGCAGAAGCTCACGTACGACGGCAACCACGCGTTCGACATGCTCGCGATGCGCGCGGTCGAGGGCGGCTTCGAGATCGAGTACACGCAGCCGCTCTCCGAGGAGACGGTGCAGGACCTCGCGTCGAGGTACACGGCGTCGCAGTGGCGCTACGTCGCGACCCCACAGTACGGCGGCCCGAAGGTCGACGAGGAGGACCTCGACGTCACGGCGGCGACCGTGTCGGAGGACCGGAAGACGGTCACGCTGCAGATCGACGGGCTCGAGCCCGGGCGCGTCGTCAACGTCCACTCGCCGCGCCCGTTCGCGTCCGAGAGCGGCCAGGAGCTGTGGAGCACGGAGGCCTGGTACACGCTCACGCGCCTGCCCGACGGCTCCGTCGCGCCGCCCGTCTACGAGGCCGAGGCCGCCGACATCACCGGCGGCGCCGGGTGGAACAGCAACCACGCCGGCTACTCGGGCAGCGGGTTCGTCGACCGCAACTGGGAGCCGGGCGCGCAGACCACCTTCGCGGTGCGCACCGAGGAGGCCGGCCCGCACGACCTCGCGATCCGCTACGCCAACGGCCAGAACAGCGACCCCGCGCCGCTGCCGCGCAACCTGAGCCTCTACGTCAACGGCGAGAAGCTCAAGCAGGTCTGGTTCGACAGCACCGTGAGCTGGTCCACGTGGGCGACCCAGGTCGAGACCGTGCCGCTGCGCGAGGGCGCGAACACCATCACGATCCGGCACGACGACGACGACATCGGTCACGTCAACCTCGACAGCCTCACCGTCACGCCCAGCGAGCGCATCACGCTGTTCGACGGGGACGACCTCGACGCGTGGGCCGCGGTCAACGGCGGCGGGCCCGCGACGTGGCCGATCGCGGACGGCTCGTTCGAGTCGTTCGGCGGCGACATCCGCACCCGGGAGAAGTTCGACGACTTCCGGATGCACGTCGAGTGGTACCAGCCCGAGCACGCGCCCGACGTGACCGGTCAGGCGCGCGGCAACTCCGGCGTCTACATCCAGGAGCGCTACGAGGTGCAGGTGCTCGAGTCGTTCGGCATCGACCCGCCCAGGGCCGACGACGCCGGGGCGATCTACCTCAAGAAGGCGCCCGACGTGAACGCCGCGACCCCGATGGGCACGTGGCAGACGTACGACATCGAGTTCCGGGCCGCGCGGTTCGGCCCCGACGGCGCGAAGACCGAGGACGCCCGCATCACGCTCGTGTGGAACGGGCAGCTGGTCCACGACGACGTCGCCGTCGACGGCAAGACCGGCAACGGCAGGGCGGAGGGTCCGACGTCGGGGTACATCAAGCTCCAGGACCACGGCGACCCCGGCCTCAACCCGCGGTTCCGCAACGTCTGGATCGAGCGCCTGCCGAGCGTCGAGGCGCCGGGAGCCGGGGAGGTCGCGATCACCGCGACCGCCGAGGTCCGTTGCCTCGCGGGCACGCCGTACGTCGCGGTCCGCGCGCTCAACGACGACACCGTCCCGCTGGACGTCGTCCTCGACACGCCGTTCGGGTCGAAGACAGTCCACGGTGTCGCACCCGGGCAGAACGCCTACCAGGCGTTCCCGGTCCGGGGCGTCGAGGACCCGGCGGCCGGATCCGTGACCGTCACCGCTCGCCCGTCCGACACCTCTGACGAGCGGGAGACCGTCGCGACACCGGAGCACGGGCTGCCCACCTGCGGCTGACCGGCCCGGTCACCTGGCCCGGGGTCGTCGCGCGCACCGCACGGTGCGCGGGGCGGCCCCGGGTCCCGTGGCCGGGTGCACGACGATCCCGCGACGAACTGCCTGGAGTACCCCGTGACGAGCACCACCCACCGTGACCCCATCACCGCGACGACGCCGTGGTCCCTGCACCCCGACCGTGCGCTCCCGGCCGACCCGGTGCTCCGCCCGCTCGCGCGCGAGGTGTACGCCGCGACCCGCGGCCTGCCGATCGTCTCGATGCACGGCCACGTGGACGCGGCGCTCCTCGCCGACGACGCGCCGTTCGGCGACCCCGCCGGGCTGTTCGTCACGCCCGACCACTACCTCGTGCGCATGCTCGTCGCGCAGAGCACGTCGCCGCACGGCTCCCCCGGCGTGCGCGGCGTGCACGACCTCGGCGTCGCGCCCGCGCCCGGAGCCCCGGCCGGGACGGCGCCCGCGGAGCAGGACCCGCGCGCGGTCTGGCGCCGCTTCTGCGCGGGCTGGCACCTCTACCGCGGGACGCCCACGCGGTACTGGCTCGAGCACGCGCTCGTCGAGGTGTTCGAGACGCCGGTGCGGCCGTCCGCCGAGACCGCCGACGCGCTGTTCGACCACCTGGCCGACCGCCTCGCGCGGCCGGAGTACCGGCCGCGCGCGCTGTTCGAGCGGTTCCGGATCGAGCTCCTCGCGACGACGGACCCCGCGCAGTCGTCGCTCGCCGACCACGCCCGCCTCGCCGCCGACGGCTGGGGCCGGCGCGTCGTGCCGACGTTCCGTCCCGACCCGCTCCTGCACGTCGACCGCGCGGACTGGACCGCCCAGGTCGCGGAGCTCGGCGCGGCGGCGGGGACCGACGTCGTCGACTACCGCTCCTACCTCGACGCGCTGCGCGCGCGCCGGGCGGCGTTCGTCGCGGCGGGCGCGCGCGCGACCGACCACGGCCACCTCACGGCCGACACGACGCCGCTCGACGACGCCGACGCGGCCCGCGTCCTCGACGCCGCGCTGCGCGGCGACGTCACGCCCGACCAGGCGCGCGCGTTCGCGGCGCACATGCTCTTCCAGATGGCCGCGATGTCCGCCGAGGACGGGCTGGTCATGCAGCTCCACCCGGGCGTCCTGCGCGACCACTGCGCCGGCGTCGCGCACGCGTACGGGCCCGACCGGGGCTACGACGTCCCCGAGCGCACCGAGTACGTGCGCGCGCTGCGCCCCGTGCTGGAGGCGTTCGGTCACCACCCGCGTTTCCGGCTGATCGCGTTCACGGTGGACGAGACGACGTTCTCGCGCGAGCTCGCGCCGCTCGCGGGCGTGTACCCGGCGCTGCGGCTCGGCGCGCCGTGGTGGTTCCTCGACACCCCGGACGGCATGCGCCGCTTCCGCGAGGCCGCGACGGACACCGCCGGCTTCTACAACACGAGCGGGTTCGTCGACGACACGCGCGCGTTCTGCTCGATCCCCGCGCGCCACGACCTCGCGCGGCGCGTCGACGCGGGCCACCTCGCCCGGCTCGTCGCCGAGCACCGCCTCGACCTCGACGAGGCCGTGGAGACCGCGGTCGACCTGGCCTACCACCTGCCGCGGGCCTCCTACCCCTCCCCCGCAGGGCGCGTGAGATAGTCGCGGACGGGCGCCGCGCACGGGACCGAACCGGCCCGCCGGCGAGCCCGCCCGTCACCCGAGGACCGGCCCTCGTGGCCAGGAGGTATCCATGACCGCACCCGCGCCCGAGGCGCACGGGATCCCGTCCACGGCCGTCCTCGACCTCCTGGACACGCTCGAGGGGTCCGGGCTCGACCCGCACGGGCTCGTCGTCGCGCGCGACGGCGTCCCGGTCGTCGAGGCGGCGTGGGCGCCGCACGACGCGCGCGTGCCCGGCCTCGTGTACTCGGTGTCGAAGACGTTCACGGCGATCGCCGTGGGGCACCTCGTCGCGGAGGGCCGCCTCGCCGTCGACGACCGCGTCGGCCCGCTGCTCGGCCTGCCCGACCCGACGGGGCTCACCGTCGAGCACCTGCTGACGATGAGCACCGGGCACTCGGCGGAGCAGGTCGAGGAGATCGGGTTCGACCTCCCCCGCCTGCTCGCGACCCCGCCCGCGCACGCGCCCGGGACGCACTTCGTCTACAGCTCGCCCGCGACGCGCGCGCTGTCGGCGGTCGTGACGGCCGTCACGGGCGAGCGGCTGCTCGACTACCTGCGCCCGCGCGTGCTCGACCCGCTGGGCGTCGAGCACCCGTGGTGGGTGCCGATCGACGACCTCGACCAGGGGTTCTCCGGGCTCCACGCGTCGACGCGCGACGTGAGCCGTCTCGCCGTCGCGCTCGCCGACGGCGGCCGGTACGGGGGCGTGCAGGTCGTCCCGTCCGCGTGGCTGGCCGAGATGCGCGTGCCGCGGTCGGACACGAGCGCGTCCGACGAGGCGGCCGACTGGAGGCTCGGCTACGGCTACCAGGTGTGGTCGAGCCGGTACGGGTTCCGGGCCGACGGCGCGTACGGGCAGTTCGCGCTCGCGGTGCCCGAGCGCGGGCTCGCGGTCGGCTACCGCGGCGCGACGCGGGACACGCCGGCCGTGCTGGAGGCGTTCTGGGCGTTCGTCGAGCGCGCGGGCACGGACGCGACCCCGCTGCCGCCCGACCCCGCCGCGGCCGGCCGCCTTGCCGCACGGGTCGCGGCGCTCGACGCGTGGCCGGCGATCCTCGACCGTCCGCTCGACCCGGAGCCGACGCCCCAGGACGTGCTCAGCCCCGTGCCGTGGACGCTGCTCGCCGCGGGTGACGCGGGGTCGCCCGGCGGCTGGACGGTCGACGTCGGTGGCCAGCGCGTGCCCGTCTCCCCCGACGCGTGGACCACGAGCGTCCTGCCCTGGCCCCACGCCGAGGCGGGCAGCCCGGCCACGGCGGGTCCGGTCGCCGACCCCGTGCTCGTCCTCTCGACGCGCGGGCGGGCGCTGCCCGACGACTCCGTCGAGGTGCACGTCGTGGTCCCCACGTCGCCGCACCGCCTCGTCGCGACCGGGCGCCCGGGCGGGCGCCTGACCCTCGCCTGGCACACGACGCCGCTGTGGCACCCGAGCCTCACGACGCTCGTCGTCCCCGCCACGCACGCCGCGTCCGTCCTCTGACCCGCGCCCGCTGGGCACCGGCTCGCCCGCGGGTGTCGATCCGGGCGTCCCTGCGTCGTCGTCCTGGTGGACGGCCGCACGGGCCGTCCCGGACAAGGAGGCACGATGAGATTCCTGGAGACGATCCTCGCCGCGAACCGGACGCCGCCGTCGGACCGCGCGCGGTACCGTGACGACCGACGCAGCGTCGGGGACGGGATCGAGACCGCCGACGTCGCGTTCTACGGACCGATGGCGCTCCGTCGGCCCGCGACGACGAGGGCGGAGGACCTCTGATGCGCTACCTCATGCTCGTGCTCGGCACCCCGCACGACCCGGACCTGCGGCCCGAGGAGGCCGAAGCGGCACCCCCGATCGAGGAGTGGGTGGGGCGCCACTACGGCAGCGGCGCGGCCGTGGTCGGCGACCGGCTGCGGCCTCCGGAGGACGCCGTGGGCGTCCGCGTGCGCGGCGGCGAGGTCCTCGTCACCGACGGGCCGTTCTCGGAGACGAAGGAGGCGATCGCGGGCTTCGACGTGCTCGAGGCACCCGACCTGGACACCGCGATCGCCATCGCGTCCCAGCACCCCATGGCGTACGGCGGCGCGATCGAGCTGCGACCCGCCTGGCCGCTCGACCTCGACGGGTCCTGAGCAGGCGGTGCCCCCGGCCCCCGGCGCCGCCGTCGAGGACGCGTTCCGGACCGAGTGGGGACGCGTCCTCGGCGCGGTCGCGCGCAGCACGGGCGACCTCGACCTCGCCGAGGAGGCTGCGCAGGAGGCGTTCGCGAGCGCGGTGCGCACGTGGGGCCGCGACGGCGTGCCGGACCGCCCCGGTGCGTGGCTGACGACGACCGCGCGCCGGCACGCGATCGACGTGCTGCGACGGCGCCGGGCCGAGGCGGAGCGCGTCACCGCTGCGGGGCGGCTCGGCGAGCGGGTCGAGAGCGGGCCGCGCGACGGGGTCCCCGCCGCGGACCCGGTCGCCGAGCGGGTCGTCGTCGGCCTCGACGACGCGGCGTGGGACCTCGACGACCCGGACGGCGACCTCCTGCGCCTGCTGTTCACGTGCTGCCACCCGGCGCTGCCCGCCGAGGCCCGCGTCGCCCTCACGCTGCGTTCGCTCACCGGCATGACGACCGCCCAGGTGGCGCGGGCCTTCCTCGTCCCCGAGGCGACGATGGCCCAGCGCCTCGTGCGCGCCAAGCGCCGCATCCGCGCGACCGGGATGACCTTCCGCGTGCCGCCGGCCGCGCTGCGGGCCGAGCGCGTCGAGGGCGTCCTCGCGGTGCTGTACGTGCTGTTCACCGAGGGGTACGACGCCTGGGCGGAGCCCGCCGACGCCGTCGAGGGCTCGGCCGAGCGGCGCGCGCTCGCCGACGTCGCCGTCCGGCTCGCGCGCCTCGCCGCCCGGCTGCTCGACGACGAGCCCGAGGCGCGCGGGCTGCTCGCCCTGCTGCTGCTCCAGCATGCGCGCCGCGACGAGCGCGTGAGCCCCGACGGCGTCACGCGAACCCTGGCCGAGCAGGACCGCGCACGTTGGCGGCACGACGAGATCGCCGAGGGGACGGCCACGCTGGAGGCGGCCCTCGCGGCGGGCCGCCCCGGGCCGTACCAGGTGCAGGCCGCGATCGCCGCGCTCCACGACGCGGCGCCCGACGCCGCCGCGACCGACCGGGCCCAGATCCTCGGCCTCTACGACGTGCTGCTCGACCTCACCGGGTCGCCCGTGGTCGCGCTCAACCGTGCCGTCGCGGTCGCCGAGGTGCACGGCGCCGACGCGGGCCTCAGCGCCGTCGACGCCGTCGCCGACGAGCCCGCGCTCGCCGGGTACCACCTGCTGCCCGCTGTCCGGGCCGAGCTGCTCGTGCGCGCCGGACGACCCACGGACGCCGCCGTCGAGCTGCACCGCGCGCTCGCGCTCGTCGACCGCGAGGGCGACCGCCGCCTCCTGGACCGACGCCTGGCCGCGCTGCCTCGCGCGAGATCGACCTAGGGCGCGAGAACGACGTCGTCCGTCAGAGGCCGGTCTCGGCGTAGAAGCCCTCGATGTGCGCGCGCACGGCGGTGGCCGCGCGCTCGCCGTCGCCCGCGGCGACGGCGTCGAGCACCGCGCGGTGCTCGGCGCGCAGGCGCGCGGCGGTCCGCTCCCAGGACGGCAGGGCCGCGCTCCCGCGGGCGACGTAGGACTCGATCGCGCCGCGAAGTCCCGTCATGATCGCCTCCACGAGCGCGTTGCCGGAGAGCCGGACGAGCAGCACGTGGAACGTCGCGTCGAGCTCGCGGAACGCGTCGGCGGGCAGCGCCGGGTCGTCCATGCGGTCGAGGAGCGCGCGCGCCTGGCCGAGGACGCCCGCGACGCCGTCGTCAGCACCGTCGCCCTCGGCCCTGTCGTCGTCGGCGCCGTCAGGCGCGGACGCGCGCGCGACCCGCGCGCCCGCGGCCCGCGCCGCCCACGTCTCGAGCAGCACGCGCGTCTCGACGACGTCGCGCACCGCGAGCGTCCCGGACGCCACGTGCAGCCGCACGGCCGCGCCGAGGCCCGCGGCGGGCCGGTCGATCACCGTCGCCCCGGCGTCGGGCCCGGACCCGACGGCCGTGCGCACGATGCCCATGGCCTCGAGCACGCGGATGGCCTCGCGCACCGACGGCCGCGAGACGCCGAGCTCGTCGGCGAGCGACCGCTCCGCGGGGAGCCGCTCGCCGAGCGCCCAGCGGCCCGCGGCGAGGTCCGCCTCGATCCGGGCGAGGACGCGTTCGTGGGTGCGCACGCGCCCAGGGTAGGCGACCTGTGGTCAGACCACACCGCCGGCGATGGTCTACAGTGGCGACCTGTGGTCAGACCACACCCGCGGCGCCTCACCGCGGGGTCCCGGCGCGCGGCGGGGACGCGGCGCGACGAGACTGGACCCGACACACCGTCTCCCGGAGCAACGATGCGCATAGCCCTCACCGCGACCTGTCTCGGCGACGTGATGTTCCCCCAGGCGCCGCGCGCCACCGCGCTCCTGCTCGAACGGCTGGGGCACGAGGTGTTCTTCCCCGAGCGCCAGGCGTGCTGCGGCCAGATGCACGTCAACACCGGCTACCTCGACGAGGCCGTGCCCGTCGTGCGCAACCACGTCGAGGCGTTCTCCCCCGTGCTCGACGGCGAGTGGGACGCGATCGTCGTGCCGTCCGGATCGTGCACCGGCTCCGTGCGGCACCAACAGGGCATGGTCTGCCGACGCGCCGGCCTCGACGACCTCGCGCGCACCGCCGACGCGGTCGCCGCGAAGACGTACGAGCTCTCCGAGCTGCTCGTCGACGTGCTCGGCGTGACCGACGTCGGTGCCTACTTCCCGCACCGGGTCACGTACCACCCGACGTGCCACTCGCTGCGCATGCTGCACGTGGGCGACAAGCCCCTGCGGCTCCTGCGCGCCGTCGAGGGCATCGACCTCGTCGAGCTGCCCGCGGCCGAGTCGTGCTGCGGGTTCGGCGGCACGTTCGCGCTGAAGAACGCCGAGACCTCGACGGCGATGCTCGCCGACAAGATGACGCACGTGAAGGCGACGGGCGCCGAGGTCCTCACCGCCGGAGACGCGTCGTGCCTCATGCACATCGGCGGTGGCCTGTCGCGCATCCGCGCGGGCGTGCGCACGCTGCACCTCGCGGAGATCCTCGCGTCCACGAAGGACGCGCCCGCCCCGGTCGCGGCCGGCGCGACGGACGGGAGCGCGCGATGACCCGGACGTTCCTCGGCCTGCCCGTCCGGCGCGGCGCACGCACCCTGCCCGACGACGTCGCGCATCCGGGCGGGCACGGCACCTCCGCGAGCGCGGGCCGGGCGTCGGACGCGTTCGGCGACGTGCCGCACCCGGACGCCCCCCTGCGGTGGGGAGACGCGTTCCCCGACGCGGCCCGCGTGGCCCTCCAGAACACCCAGCTGCGCCGCAACCTCGCGCACGCGACCTCGACGATCCGGACCAAGCGCGCCGCCGTCGTGGGCGAGGTGCCGGACTGGGAGGCGCTGCGGGACGCGGGGTCGGCGATCAAGACCGACGTCATGGCGCGCCTGCCGGAGCTCCTCGAGGAGCTGGAGCGCAACGTCGTGGCGCGCGGCGGCGTCGTGCACTGGGCGCGCGACGCGGACGAGGCGAACCGGATCGTCGCGGACCTCGTGAAGGCGAAGGGCGTCGACGAGGTCGTCAAGGTGAAGTCCATGGCGACGCAGGAGACCGGCCTCAACGAGGCGCTCGCCGCCGAGGGGATCGCGGCGTACGAGACGGACCTCGCGGAGCTCATCGTGCAGCTCGCGGACGACATGCCGTCCCACATCCTCGTGCCCGCGATCCACCGCAACCGCGCCGAGATCCGCGAGATCTTCCTCGCGCGGATGGGCGACGCCCCGCCCGACCTGTCGGACGTGCCGCGCGAGCTCGCGATGGCCGCGCGCGCCCACCTGCGCCGCAAGTTCCTCTCGGCGAAGGTCGCGATCAGCGGCGCGAACTTCGGCGTCGCGGACACGGGGACGCTGACCGTCGTCGAGTCCGAGGGCAACGGCCGCATGTGCCTCACGCTCCCCGAGACGCTCATCACCGTCATGGGGATCGAGAAGGTCGTACCCACGTACACCGACCTGGAGGTGTTCCTCCAGCTCCTGCCGCGGTCGTCCACGGGCGAGCGCATGAACCCCTACACGTCCCTGTGGACGGGCGTCACGCCCGGCGACGGCCCGCAGGAGTTCCACCTCGTGCTGCTCGACAACGGGCGCACCGACGTCCTCGCCGACGAGGTCGGGCGGGCCGCGCTGCACTGCATCCGCTGCTCGGCGTGCCTCAACGTGTGCCCGGTGTACGAGCGGGTGGGCGGCCACGCGTACGGGTCGGTGTACCCCGGCCCGATCGGCGCGATCCTCACGCCGCAGCTCACGAAGTCCTCCGGCGGGCTCTCGGGCCACGACGACCCGAACGCCTCGCTCCCCTACGCCTCGACGCTGTGCGGCGCGTGCTACGAGGTGTGCCCCGTGAAGATCGACATCCCGTCGATCCTCGTCGAGCTCCGCGCGCGCGAGGTCGACGCCGACCGCGGCCGCCCCACCGGGTGGGGCGCCGCGATGAAGGCGGCGTCGTTCGTCATGTCCGACGCGCGGCGGTTCGGGCTCGCGGGCAGGGCCGCGGGCCTGGGGCGCGTGGTCGCCGGGTCGTCGGGCCGGATCTCGACGCTCCCGCCGCCCGCGTCCGGCTGGACCCGCTCGCGCGACCTGCCCGCCCCCGCGCAGCAGACGTTCCGCGACTGGTGGCGCGACCGCCCGGCCGACGCGCCCCGCACCGAGGGAGGTGAGGGCCGGTGAGCGCGCGCGACGACGTCCTCGCGCGCGTGCGCGCCGCGCTCGGAGCACGGGCGCCGGGCCCGGGCCCGGCGGCAGGCCGCGCGGCGGCCTCCGGCGGCACCGCGCCGGCGGGCACCGTCCCCCGGGAGTACCGGGCGCACGGCGACGTGGCGCCCGGGTCGGCGGAGGTGGTGGAGGTCCTCGTCGACCGGCTCGTCGACTACCGCGCCCACGTGCACCACGCTGCCGGCCCGGCCGACGTCGCCGCGCTCGTCGGCGACCTGCTCGCCGACGCGACGTCCGTCGTCGTGCCCGCCGGCCTCGACGAGGCGTGGCTCGGGGGGCTGGGCGACGCGACCGCCGTCGTGCGGGACGCGCGCGAGGACCCGCGCACGCCCGACGAGCTCGACCGTACGGACGCCGTCGTGACCGCGGCCCGCGTCGCGATCGCCGACACGGGCACGATCGTCCTCGACGGCGAGCCCGACCAGGGTCGCCGGGCCGTCACGCTCGTCCCCGACGTGCACGTGTGCGTCGTGCGCACCGACCAGGTGGTGCAGACCGTGCCCGAGGCCGTGCGCCTGCTCGCCGCGCACCCCGAGCGCCCGCAGACGTGGATCAGCGGGCCCAGCGCGACGAGCGACATCGAGCTCTCCCGCGTCGAGGGCGTGCACGGACCGCGCACGCTCCACGTCGTGCTCGTCGGCGCCTGAGCGCCGCGGGCGGCCCGTCAGGCCCGACGGCGGTGGCGCACCTCCGCGAGCACCGTCGCGAGGCGCACCGGGAAGTCGTCCGGCGTCCCCGCCGGCAGCGCGTCCACGGGGAACCACGCGACGTCCTCGCTCTCGTCGCTCACGACGGTCCGCGCCCCCGGGTCCGCGAACGCGACGAAGCCCACGTCCCAGTGGGTGCGGCACGCGCCGAACGCCGCGGCGAGGTCGTGGCGGTGCACGTCGACGGGCGGGGACGGTGGCGCGCCGATCGACGGGTCGGGGTCCGGGTCGAACGGCACGAGCGCGTCGAGGCCGCTCTCCTCGCGCGCCTCCCGGTACGCGGCGCCCGCGAGCGTCGTGTCGCCCGGCTCGGTGTGCCCGCCGACCTGCACCCAGAACCGGCCCTTGCGGTGGAAGCACAGCAGCACGTGGTCGAGGTCGGGGCTGAGGACGAAGCAGCTCGCCGTGAGGTGCTGCGGGCCGCCGTCGCGGCGCACCGCCTCGGCGCGCGGGCCGGCGTCGCCGCGGACGAACGCGCGGTACTGCGCCGCGAGCGCCTCCTGGCGGGGGTCCACCGGCTGCCACCGGTCGAGGCGGTCGAGGGCGTCGCGGGCGAGCAGGGCTGCGGGGTCGGCGGTCACCGGGGAAGGGTACGCCCGGCACCGCGACCGCTTTCTGCGCCCGCGGCGACCCCGTCCGGGACGGGCGGTCGCGCGCGCTGCGACAATGGTGTCCCGTGAGCGACCCTCAGCACGGCAGAGACGGCGGTCCGACCGACGCCGCCACCCGGACCGACCCGGTACCCGCCGGACCCGCCGGGGACCCGGCGCTGTTCGACCTCCCGCCCGGGTCGCGCGAGGTGCCGACCCGGATCGTGCTGCTCACCGGGGCGTCGGGCTCGGGCAAGACGTCGCTCACGCGGCGGCTCGGGCTGCCCGTCGTGTCGCTCGACGACTTCTACCTCGACCACGACCACCCGGACCTGCCGCGCCGGTTCGGGATCGTCGACTGGGACGACCCGCGGTCGTGGGACGGCGCAGGGGCGGTCGCGGCGCTCGTCGACCTCGCGCGCACCGGGCACGCGGACGTGCCCGTGTACGACATCCCGACGTCGCAGCGCACCGGGACGACGCACGTCGACGTCACCGGCTCGCGCGTCGTCATCGCGGAGGGCATCTTCGCGGCGGAGATCGTCGCGGCGTGCCGCGCGCAGGACGTGCTGGCCGACGCGGTGTGCCTGCGCCGCCCGCGCCTCGTGACGTTCTGGTTCCGCCTCCTGCGCGACCTCGCGGAGATGCGCAAGCCCCCGCTCACGCTCGTGCGTCGCGGGTGGGCGCTGCTGCGGGCCGAGCCGCGCCTCGTCGCCAACTGGACCTCGCTCGGGTGCCGGGCGCTCGGCCCCGCCCAGGCGGAGAAGGAGATCCGCGCGCTCCTGCAGCGCCCCGCGGCGTAGCCGACGGCGGGCGTCATCCCGCGGGCGGCGGGATCTCCACGCTCGCGCTCCAGGGCCCTCCGCACTCGCGCCCGTACGGGTGGTCGTCGACGTCCCACGGGACGTCGACGCTCGTCGCGAGGACGGTCGCGCCGGACCCGCGCTCGACGACGCGCACCGCGACCTGCTCCGGTGCGGTGAGACTCGTCCCCGTCCACTCGGGACCGGTCACCGCGGGGCGCTCCGGCGCCGGTGCCGGCGCGTCCGGCGACGAGGACGGCTGCTCCGGCGTGGAGCCCGGCGCGGTCGGCGTGCCGAGCACCTGGGGCTCCGCGGGCTCCGGAGCGACGACGAGCGTGCCGTCGCGCACGAGCTCGCACCCTCGCTCCCCCGGCAGGCAGGTGACCCGGACGTCGTGCGCGTCCCGGTCCTGCCACGCGTCGTCGAGCCGCACCTCGAGCCGCCCCACGTAGCCGATCGCGGGGCACGCCACGACGAGGCCGCCTCCCGGCCCGCCGCACGCGACGGCCACGGCCGCCGCCCCCGCGACCGCAGCCACGAGCGCACCACGGCGCACCACGCCTGTCCTGCCCCTCATGCCCGGACTGTGTGGCGGGTGCCGCGCGTCTTGCACCGGGCGGCAGGACGACGCCATGACAAGGCCGCGCGTCCTCGTCCTCGGCGCGCGTCGTCCGGACGGACGCTCGTCAGGCGGTCCGCGCGTCGCGCCGCGTGCCGACGACGACCGCCGCGCCGATCTCCTCGTCCCGGACCACGCGCGCCGCGAGCCCGGCGCGCTCCAGCACGGCGACGGCGCCGGACGCCTGCCGCTCCCCCGACTCGGTGAGCAGGTGGCCGCCGGGCGCGAGCCAGCGCGGCGCGTCGGCCGCCACCCGACGTAGCACGTCGAGGCCGTCGCCGCCGCCGTCGAGCGCGACGCGCGCCTCGTGGTCGCGCGCCTCCGGAGGAAGCAGCGGGATCTCGCCGGTGGGCACGTAGGGGACGTTGGCGAGCAGCACGTCGACGCGGCCACGCAGGCGCGTGGGCAGGGGGTCGAACAGGTCGCCCCGGTACGCGACACCGCCCACGGCGGCGACGTTGCGTGCCGCGCACGCGACGGCCGCGGGGTCGAGATCGGTCACGTGGAGGTCCACGGGGCGGCGTCCGGCGTCGGCCCCGGACCCGAGGTCCGTGGCGACCGCGAGGCCGAGCGCACCGGCACCGCAGCACACGTCGACGACCACGACCGGGTCGCCGGCCTGCCCGGGCACGGTCTCGGGCGGCCGCGTGCGGATCGCGCGCCGCCGCGCGAGCGCGACCGCCTCGTCCACGAGGAGGACCGTGCGCTGGCGCGGGACGAACACCCCCGGGTCGACGCCGATCCGCAGGCCGTGGAAGTCGACGTACCCGAGCACGTGCTCGAGCGGCTCGCCCTCGACGCGGCGCGCGACGAGCGCCTCCAGGTGGTGCGCGTCGTCGGCCCGCTCGACCAGGCGCGCGGCCTCCTCCTCGGCGAAGACGCACCCGGCGGCGCGCAGCCGCGCGGCGAGGTCGTCGAGCTGGTCCGGGTCCACGCCCGGACCGTACCCCTCGCACCCGGTGCGAGCGTGACTCATTCGACGTCTAGGCGGGCAGCGCACGCGGATCGGCTTGACCCCGCCCGATTCGCTCCTCTAGATTGATCGAGTCATCTGATGTATTCCGCGGTCGTCCGCGGGGACGGCGAGGATACGCATGGCGAGGATCACGAGCGTCGAGATCGAGGACGTCCGCTTCCCGACGTCGCTCACGGCGGACGGCTCGGACGCGATGAACAAGGACGCCGACTACTCGGCCGCGTACGTCGTGCTCCGCACCGACGGCACCGACACGCTCGGGGACCCGCTCGCCGGCCACGGCCTCACGTTCACCATCGGCCGCGGCAACGACATCGTCGCGGAGACCGCGCGCCAGCAGGCCGCCGCGCTCGTGGGGCGCGACGTCGACGAGCTCGCCGCGGACATGGGCGGCGTGTACCGCGCGCTCACGTCCGACTCGCAGCTGCGCTGGCTCGGGCCCGAGAAGGGCGTCGTGCACCTGTCGGTCGCGGCCGTGCTCAACGCGACGTGGGACCTCGTCGCCCGGCGCGCGGGCAAGCCGCTGTGGCGCCTGCTCGCGGACATGACCCCCGCCGAGCTCGTCGCCGTCGCCGACCTGCGCTACCTCTCCGACGCGCTCACCGCCGACGAGGCGGTCGCGCTCCTCGAGGCCAGGGCCGCCACCAAGGCCGAGCGCATCGCGCACCTCGAGCGCACCGGCTACCCCGTCTACACGACCTCGGCCGGCTGGCTCGGGTACGACGACGACAAGCTGCGCCGGCTTTGCCAGGAGGCCGTCGACGCCGGGTACGGGCACATCAAGCTCAAGGTGGGCGCCGACCTCGCCGACGACGTGCGCCGCCTCACCATCGCGCGCGAGGTCATCGGCCCCGAGCGTCGGCTCATGGTCGACGCGAACCAGGTGTGGGACGTGCCCCAGGCGATCGAGTGGATGGCCGCGCTCGCGCCGTTCGACCCCCTGTGGATCGAGGAGCCCACGTCGCCCGACGACGTCCTCGGGCACGCGGCCGTGCGCCGCGCCGTCGCGCCCGTCCGCGTCGCGACCGGCGAGCACTGCCACAACCGCGTCATGTTCAAGCAGTTCTTCCAGGCCGGGGCGATCGACTTCTGCCAGCTCGACACGGGCCGCCTCGCGAGCGTCAACGAGATCGTCGCCGTCCTGCTGCTCGCCGCGAAGTTCGGCGTCCCCGTGTGCCCGCACGCGGGCGGCGTCGGCCTGTGCGAGATGGTGCAGCACGTCTCCGTCCTGGACTACGTCGCGATCGCCGGCGACCTCACCGACCGCGTCACCGAGTACGTCGACCACCTGCACGAGCACTTCACCGACCCGTGCGTCGTCGCGGACACCGGCTCCGGGAGCGGCTACGTGCTGCCCCGACGCCCCGGCTACTCGACGCAGATTCACGCCGCGTCCGTCGCGCGGTTCCGGTTCCCCGACGGCGAGTACTGGGCCGAGCGCCGCGCGCGCGAGACCGCACGCGTGACCGCGCAGTCATCAGAGGAATCGCCCGCCGCGGCGTGGCGATAGGTCATACTTCTCGTATGTCCCGCACGGATGAGGTCGTCGACGGCATCAAGCGCATGATCCTCGACGGAGAGCTCGGTCCCGGCGACCGCCTCCCCGTCGAGAAGGACCTCGCCGAGGCCCTCGGCGTCTCGCGCGGCTCCCTGCGCGAGGGCGTGCGCGCGCTGTCCATCCTCGGGATCGTCGACACCCGCCAGGGCGACGGCACCTACGTCACGAGCCTCGACCCCGGGCGCCTGCTGTCCCCCATGGGCTTCGTCGTCGACCTCCAGGGAGACGGCAGCGCCCTCCCCTTCCACCACGTGCGCCGCATCCTCGAGACCGAGGCCGCCGGCCTCGCCGCGACCCGCATCACCCCCGAGGCCCTCGCCGAGGCGCGCGCCGTACTCGACCAGGTCGACGACATCCTGCGCGAGCCCACCGTCGACCACGAGCGCTTCATCGAGTCCGACATCGCGTTCCACCGCATCATCGCCGCCCACACCGGCAACCCCGTCCTCGCCGCGCTCGTCGAGTCGCTCGCCAGCCGCACCGTCCGCGAGCGCCTGTGGCGCGGCCTCCACGAGGAGGGCGCCGAGGAACGCACGCACGGAGAGCACGAGGCGATCTGGCGCGCGCTCGCCGCGGGCGACGCGGAGCGGGCGCGGCTGCGGATGGCGAACCACCTCCTCGGCGTCGAGGAGTCCCTCCCCCGCGTCCCGGACGACCTCCCCGACGACGACGCCTGATCTCTCCAGGAGCGCGGACGACGGCGTCCGTCCGGCTGGATGGTCGGGGGCTTGTCCGTCCCGCTGGGTGGTCGGGGCGTGCCGACGCGTCCGTCCGGCTGCGTAGTCGGGGCGGGTGGGAGAGGGCACCGCGAGCGGGCGGGGTGGCCTCGGATGCGAAGGGCGTCGACGCCGCGCGCGCAGACCGCCGCCCGACGGACGCAGGTGACGGCGCGGCAGCCCGAGCACCGAGGACACGCCACCCGCGAACCCGGCCACGCGGGCCGTCTCCCGACCCGACCAGCGGACTCGACCCGCGGACCCGACCACGCGGGCCGTCGCCGAGCGTGACCCGGACCACGACGCGAAAGGCCCGGCGCCGGGGCGACCTCAGGGGTCGTCCCCGCGCCGGGCCGGTCGTCGGGTGACGGGCCGTCGGTCACTCGTAGAGGACCGCGGCGATGTCCTCGTCGTCGATGTTCGTCGCGTCGTACCAGTAGAAGCCCGAGTCGATGACGGGCTCGACGTCCTCGCCGTTGATCGCGGCGACGGCGGCGCGGACGGTCTCGTAGCCGATGCCGACGGGGTTCTGCGTGATGGCACCCGCCATGAGGCCGTCACGGATGGCGTCGGTCTGGGCCTTGCCGGAGTCGAAGCCGATCACGGTGAGCGTGCCCGCCCTGCCGAGCTCCTGCACCGCCTTGACGACGCCCGTCGCGGCGCCCTCGTTGGTGCCGTAGATGCCCTGGAGGTCGGGGTTCGCCTGGAGGATCGACTTCGCGGCGTCCGCCGACTTGAGCTGGTCGCCGCCGGCGTACTGGACGTCGACGATCTCGACGTCGGGCGCGTTCTCCTCGATGTAGTCGACGAACCCGGAGACGCGCTGCTGACCCGTCTGCGACGTCTGGTCGTGCCCGAGCACGGCGATCTTCCCGCTGCCGCCGATGAGCTCGACCATGTGCTTCGCCGCCTCGGCGGCGGCGGCCTCGTTGTCGGTCGACACCGTGGTGATCGGCACGTCGGACTCGACGCCGGAGTCGAACGCGACGACGGGGATGCCGCGGGACTGGGCGTCCGCCATGAGCGGGATCGACGCCTCGGAGTCGAGCGCGGCGAAGCCGATGGCGTCGGGGTTCTTGTCGAGCGCGGTCTGCAGCATGGAGAGCTGCTTGTCGACCTCGGTCTCGGTCTCCGGGCCCTCGAACGTCACCTCGACGCCGAGCTCCTCGGCGGCCTCGTCCGCGCCCTGCTTCACGGCCTGCCAGAACTGGTGCTGGAAGCCCTTGGAGACGAGCGCGACGTACGGGGTGCCGCCGTCGCCCCCGCCGGGTGCGGACCCGTCGTCGGCGGCGGAGCTGCACGCGCCGAGCGCGAGGAGGAGGGCGACAGCGCCCGCGGCGCCGACGTGCTTCAGGCGTGCGGCACGGGTGGTCTTCATGAGGGTGCTCCTTCGGGGGATGACGTCGTCGTCGGGGAGACGAGGGAGGTACGGACGGGTGGAGGGCGGGCGGGCGCCGGGGTCAGGCGTCCTTGCCACGCCGGAGGATGTCGGTGTAGACGGCGAGGAGGATGACGACGCCGACGGCGACCTTCTGCCACTCCTGCGGGATCGACATGATCCGCAGGCCGTTGGTGAGCGTGGCCATGATGAGCGCGCCGATCACGGTCCCGAGGATCGTGGCCTTGCCGCCGCGCAGGGACGTGCCGCCGATGACGACGGCGGCGATCGCCTCGAGCTCGTACCCGAGCCCGAGGCCGGGCTGGGCCGAGTTGAGCCGCGACGCCATGACGACGCCCGCGAGCCCGGTGAAGACGCCCGCGACCGTGTAGACCACGACCTTCCAGCGCCGCACGTCGATGCCGGAGATCGCCGTCGCCTCCTCGTTGGAGCCGATGGACAGCGCGTACCGGCCGACGAGCGACTTGCTGAGCAGCACGCCCGCGACGACGGCGGCGACGAAGAAGATGAGGACGGCGTTCGGCAGCCCGGGCACGAGCTCGCCGAGCGCGATCTGGCCGAAGCCCGCGACGTCGGAGAAGTAGATAGGCTTGGTGCCGGAGATGACGAGCGACAGGCCCTGCGCGACCATCATGGTCGCGAGCGTCGCGATGAACGGCGGGATGCCGAGGAACGACACGTTGAGGCCGTTGACGAGCCCGAGCAGCGCCCCGGCCGCGATCCCGCCGAGCACGCCGACCGCGAGCGGGAGACCGAGGTTGGTGAGGAACACGCCCGTCATGACGGCGCACAGCGTCATCCCGGTCCCGACCGACAGGTCGATCCCGCCCGTGGCGATGACGAACGTCGCGCCGAGCGCCATGATCCCGGTGACCGCGGTGGCGAGCAGGATGCCCTTGATGTTCGCCCAGTCGAGGAAGTACGGGCTCGCGACCGAGAAGAACGCGAAGATCACCACGAGGCCGGCGAACGCGAGGATCTGCTGGAGCTGCTGGCGGTAGCGCGGGCCGCGCGATGTCACGACGGCGTCGGGCAGGGCGTCGGTGACGGTGGTGGTCGAGGTCATCGGGCGTCTCCGGTCGTGGCGAGGAGGTGCTCGGCGCCGCCGAAGCGCGTCGCGAGCTCCATGACGTTGTGCGGGGTGGCGTCGGCGTTGTCGAGGACGCCGGTGACCCGGCCCTCGCACATGACGACGATCCGCTCGGACAGGCGCAGGACCTCCGGCAGCTCGGACGAGATCATGACGATCGCCTTACCCTGGTCCGCGAGCGTGCGCAGGAGGTCGTAGATCTCCTCCTTCGCGCCGACGTCGATGCCGCGCGTCGGCTCGTCGACGACGAGCACGTCGCAGTCGCGCACGAGCCACTTGGCGAGCACGACCTTCTGCTGGTTGCCGCCCGAGAGGTTCTTCGTGCGCTGGCGCACCGACGGCGTCTTGATGGCGAGGCGGCGGACCATGTCGGTCGCGACGCGCCGCGCGTCGCCGTCGCGCACGAACCCGGCCCGGCTCTCGCGGCCCAGCGAGGACAGCATGACGTTCGCGGTGACGTCCTGGTCGAGCAGGAGGCCGTACCGCTTGCGGTCCTCCGACAGGTAGCCGATGCCGTGCCGCACGGCGTCGGCCGGGTTGCGCACGTGCACGGCACGCCCGCGGACCTCGACGCGGCCCGTGCTGCGGTCGGCGCCGACGAGGGCGCGCGCGACCTCCGTGCGGCCCGCGCCCATGAGGCCGGCGAAGCCGAGGATCTCTCCCTCGTGGAGGTCGAACGAGACGTCCTTGAGCAGCCTGCGGGTGCTCAGCCCGCGCACGGACAGCACGACGGGGCGGCCGGTCGGGGCGGGCGCGGGCCGCACGTCGGTGCGGATCTCGCGCCCGACCATGCGCGCGATGACGTCGGCGACGGCAGTCCCGGGGGTGTCGAGCGTGTCGATGTAGCGGCCGTCGCGCAGGACGGTGATGCGGTCCGAGATCTCCTTGATCTCCTCCATGCGGTGGGAGATGTAGATGACGCCCGTCCGGGGGGTCAGGAACTGGCGGACGAGCCGGAAGAGCGTGCGCACCTCGGCGTCGTTGAGCGCGGCGGTCGGCTCGTCCATGATGAGGACCTTCGCGTCGAACGACAGCGCCTTGGCGATCTCGACCATCTGCTGCCCGGCGACGCTGAGCTGCGACACCGGCTGGCGCGGGTCCAGGGGGATCCCGAGCCGCTCGAACAGCCCGGTGGCGCGGCGCACGAGCGCGCGGTCGTCGATGAGCCCCAGGCGCCGCGGCTCGCGCCCCGCGAAGATGTTCTGCGCGACCGAGAGGTCGGGCATGAGGTGGAACTCCTGGTGGATGATGCTGATCCCGCGCTCGTTCGCCTCGCGGGGTGAACGCACGTCGAGCGCCGCGCCGTCGAGCTCCATGGTCCCGGCGTCGGGCTGGTGGATCCCCGAGAGCAGCTTCATGAGCGTCGACTTGCCGGCCCCGTTCTCCCCCACGAGCGCGAGGACCTCGCCACGGCGCAGGTCGAGGCGGACGTCGTCGAGCGCCCGGACCCCGGGGAAGGACTTGGTGATGCCCTCGACACGCAGCAGCGTGCCCGCCGGCGGCGGGTCGCCCGCGCGCACCGCGGGGGTCGGGTCCGTGCTCACGTGAAGCCCCTTTGCTTGGTGGTGACCGAGGTCAGTTCTACCGCAGACATCAGATGCATTTCAAGACTTCGCCCCATCTCTGCCCAGGTCTCGCGCCCGATTCGCGACCTTACGGCGACCGTGAGCGTTTCAACATCTGATGATTCGCCCATCAACGGCCTGTTCATCAGACCTGGCGGACCCCGATCGTGAGCAGCAGGTTCGCGTACACGCGCTGGTCCCCGGTCGCCACGAGGAGCGCGACGTCGTCGCCGCGCGCCGCGTCGTAGAACGCGGGTCGGTCGAGGTCCTGCCACGTCGCGGACGGCGCCGCCGCCGCGAGCGCGTCCCGGTACCCCGCGTGCGCGGGCACCCGGGCGCCGGCCGGGAGCACGTCACCGGCGGCGCCGGACGGCGCCATGACGGCCGCCGACTCGACCGGCACCGCGCCGAGCAGCACCTCGAGCACCTGGTCGACCGTGACGAGTCCGGGCCGCAGGTTGAGGTGCACGCGCGCCGCCCCGGCGCGCACGCCCGTCGAGTGCGGGTAGTTCGCGTCCGCGAGCAGGACGCGCGCCCCGTGCCCCGCGGCGGCGAGCGCGCCGATCAGCTCCGGGTGCAGGAGAGGGAAGCGCAGCACGCCGTCACTCCGCGGCGACGGCGGCGCCCGCAGCACGGACCGGGACGTCGGCGTCGGCCACGGCGTGCCGCTGGCGGCCGACGCCCTCGATCTCGACCTCGACGACGTCGCCGTCGCGCAGGTACGGGAAACGCCCGGAGAGGGCGACGCCCTGCGGCGTCCCGGTGCAGATCAGGTCACCCGGCTCCAGCGCCATGTACTGCGAGAGGTGCCACACGAGGTACGCGACGTCGAAGATCATGTCCGCCGTCGTCGAGTCCTGACGGGGCTCGCCGTTCACCCACGAGCGCAGGCGCACGTCGCGCGCGTCGAGCTCGTCCGCGGGGACGAGCGCCGGGCCGGTCGGCGCGAACCCGGGCCCGCACTTGCCCTTGGACCACTGCCCCAGCGACTCGTCGAGCTGCCACGCGCGCTCGCTCACGTCGTCGACGGCCGTGTACCCCGCGACGTGCGCGAGCGCGTCCTCCGGCGAGGCGAGGTAGCTCGCACGGCGCCCGACGACCACCCCGAGCTCGACCTCCCAGTCGAGCCGCTCGGCGCCCGGCGGCACCGGGAGCGTGTCGTCGGGCCCGACCACGGTGTTCGGGTGCTTGAGGAAGACGATCGGCGTCGCCGGGGGCTCGGCGCCCGACTCGGCGGCGTGCGCGGCGTAGTTCTGCCCGATGCACACGACCGCGGCGGGCCGCGCGATCGGCGCCCCGCGGCGCAGGCGGTCCGCGCCGTCGAGCACGGGCAGCGCGCCCGCGGCGAGCGCCGCCCGCACGCGCGCGACGCCGTCCGCCGCGAGGAACGCCCCGTCGACGTCGGCGGTCAGGGGCCGCAGGTCGTAGGTCGTGCCGCCCTCCGCGACGGCGGGGATCTCCTGGCCGGCGGGGCCCAGGCGGAGCAGGTGCATGCGGTCGTTCCTCTCGGGTCAGGGGGTGAGCGCGTCGCGCGGGGGCGCCGCGTCCTCGGGGAGCAGGCCCGCGCGCACGAGCGCGTCCCACAGGTCGTCCGGCACGACGGCGGTGTGCCGCGCGTACGCCTCGCGCACCTGGCCGGGCGTCCGGAGCCCGACGACGGTGCTCGCGACGGCGGGGTGCGGCCGGACGTACGCGAGCGCGGCCTCGGGCAGGGTCACACCGTGCTCGGCGCAGACCGCGGCGATCCGCCGGGTCCGGTCGAGGAGCGCGGCGGGGGCCTGCGCGTAGTCGTACGTCGCGTCGTCGGGCGGCACGTCGCGCGCGAGCAGGCCGGAGTTGTAGACGCCCGCGACGACGACGGCGGCGCCGTGCTCGACCGCCGCGGGCAGGAGGTCGGCGAGCGCCGGCTGCTCGAGGAGCGTGAACCGGCCCGCGCACATGACGACGTCCACGTCCCCGGTGCGGACGAACCGCGCGAGCATCGCGGACTGGTTCATCCCGGCGCCGATCGCCCCGACGACGCCTTGGTCGCGCAGGTGCACGAGCGCGGGCAGCGCCTCGTGCACCGCCGCGTCCTCGTGGTCGTCCGGGTCGTGGAGGTAGACGACGTCGACCCGGTCGAGCCCGGTGCGCGCGAGCGTCGCGTCGATCGAGCGCAGCACGCCGTCGCGCGAGAAGTCCCACACGCGGCGGTGGTCCGCCGGGACGTCGAAGAGGTCCGGGTCCCTCTCGTGCGCGGTCCCCGGCGACGGGACGAGGAGCCTGCCGACCTTGCTCGACACCACGTACTCGTCGCGCGGGCGGCCCCGCAGCGCGGCCCCGAGACGCCGCTCGGAGAGGCCGAGGCCGTAGTGCGGGGCGGTGTCGAAGTACCGGACGCCCAGGTCCCACGCCGCCTCGACCGCGGCCGCCGACTCCTCGTCCGTCGTGGCGCGGAAGAGGTTGCCCGCCTGCGCGGCGCCGAACCCGAGCGACGTGAGCCGCACGCCCGTGCCCCGCACCTCGCGCGTCGGGAGCGCGCCCGCCGACGCGTCCGCCGTCCCGCGCGTCACGACGCCGCCGGCGGGCGGACCCGGAGCGTGTGCATGCCGCCGTCGACCGCGAGCGCCGCACCCGTGGTCGCCTCCGCGAGCGGGCTCGCGAGGTAGCACACGGCGTGCGCGACGGCTTCGGGGCTCACGAGCCGGCCCGTGGGCTGGCGCGCCTCCAGCGCGGCGCGCTCGGCGACGGGGTCGTCGGCGGCGTCGAGCAGGCGGCCGACCCACGGGGTGTCGACGGTGCCGGGGTTCACGCAGTTCACGCGGATCCCCTCGCGCACGTGGTCGGCGGCCATCGCGAGCGTGAGCGCCTGGACCGCGCCCTTGGACGCGGAGTACAGCGCACGCGACGGCAGGCCGGTCCACGCGGCGATGGAGCACGTGTTGACGACGGCCGCGCGGTCGGACGCGCGCAGGTGGGGCAGCGCGGCGCGCGTCACGCGCACGGTCCCCAGGACGTTGACGTCGAGGACGCGCAGCCACTCGGCGTCGTCGTTGTCGGCGACCGTCCCCTGCGCGCCGATGCCCGCGTTGTTGACGACGACGTCGATCCCGCCCATCGCGGCGGCCGCGCTCTCGACGGCGGCGCGGACCGCGGCGTCGTCGGTGACGTCCGCGACCTCGGCACGGGCGCCGTCGGGCACGCCGTCGGGCGTGCGGTCGAGCGACGTGACCGCCGCACCGCGCGCGAGCATCGCGGTGACGATCGCTGCTCCGATGCCGGAGGCGCCGCCGGTGACGACGGCGCGCACGCCGTCGAGCTCGCGGGTCGTGCTCGTGGGTGCTGTCACGGGTGGCTCTCCTCGGTCTGGGGGACGGCGACGGGGGCGTCGGCCGGGTCGGTGAGGTGGTAGACGCGGCGCGCGGTCCCGGCCCACACCGCCGCGCTCTCGGTCGGCGTGAGCCCGGCGAGCAGCACGCGCAGCGTCTCGAGCCAGCGCCCGTAATCGCTCGCGAGCAGGCACACGGGCCAGTCGGACCCGACCATGAGCCGGTCCGGGCCGAGCATGTCGAGCGCGTGGTCGACGGCGGGCCGCAGGTCGGCCGGCGTCCACGCGTCCCAGCGGGCCTCGGTGACGAGGCCGGACAGCTTCGCGGTGACGTTCTCGTGCGCGGCGAGCGCCGCGAGGTCCGCGCGCCACGCGACGAGCACGTCGCGCGGCGTGCCGGGCGCGGCCGCGGCGTCGAGCCGGGGCTTGCCGAGGTGGTCGAGCACGAAGCGCACGTCGGGGAGCGCGGCGACCAGCCGCGCTGCGGCGGCGAGCTGGTGGTCGCGCAGGACGAGGTCGAACGCGAGGCCGGCCGCCCCCACGGCGGCGATGCCGCGCCGCACGTCGGCGCGGTCGAGGTAGTCGGGGTCGGGCTCGGCCTGGACCATGGTCCGCACGCCCACGAGGTGCTCCCCGCCGGGGCCGGCGCGCAGCGCGGCGAGCCGGTCGGCCAGGTCGGGCGCGGTGAGGTCGGCCCAGACGACGGCCCCCGCGAGCCGCGCGGCGCGACCCTCGGGCGACGCGCACGTCGCGAGCAGCTCCTCGGACTCGGCCCAGGCGCTCGCGGACTGCACGACGACGGTCGCGCGGACGCCGTGCGCCGCCGCGGGGAGGTCCGCGGGCTCGAAGTCCCGGTCGATCGCCGCCATGGTGTCCGGGTCGATCCAGTCCTGGGGCGTGCGCGCGCGCACCCAGAGGTGGTGGTGCGCGTCCACGACGTCGTGACCGGTCACCGTCGTCCTTCCCGTCGCGTCGAGCCGCCCTGGCTCCGGATTCATCCAATCTATCGTACACAGGAGGGGCGATATGTGCGGCGCTGCGAGCAGATCGCCCCTGCCCGGGCATCAGTCATCGGACATCACGAAGGGCTCGGCCATCAGACCGAGCCCTGTGGCGATGATCGATCCTGCGTGTTACGAGGCTAGATCTGTCATGTTCCGCTGTCCAGGGTCGGATCCCGTGCTCGTGGGCACCGGGAACGACGACGGGCCCCGACCCTCCCTCAGGAGGATCGGGGCCCGTGTGTCAGGCGGTGCCGGTGGACCGGCTGCCGGTCCAGCGGCGCGTCACTCGGCGCCGGCCTGCAGCTCGCCCGTGGGGGGCAGGTCGCGGACCGAGACGCCGGTCGGGGCGTCGAGCGCGGCGGCCGCGCCCACGCTCACCGGGCCGCGGTCGTGCTCGCCCTTGGGGACGCCCCGGAAGGTGAACTCCCCGAGCAGGCCCTCGCCCTCGGCGTCGACCAGCACGATCTCGCCGGCCTTGAGCTCGCCGAACAGGATCTTCTCGGAGAGCACGTCCTCGATGTCGCGCTGGATCGCGCGGCGCAGCGGACGAGCACCGAGGACCGGGTCGTAGCCCTTCTCGGCGAGGAGCTGCTTCGCCGGCTGGGTGAGCTCGATGCCCATGTCCTTGTCCCGCAGGCGGGCGTCGAGACGGGCGATCATGAGGTCGACGATCTGGATGATCTCGTCCTGCGAGAGCTGCGGGAAGACCACCACGTCGTCGACGCGGTTGAGGAACTCGGGGCGGAAGTGCTGCTTGAGCTCCTCGTTGACCTTCGCCTTCATGCGCTCGTAGGACGTGACCAGGTCGCCGCCGGCGTTGAAGCCGGTCTGGACGCCCTTGGCGATGTCCCGCGTGCCGAGGTTGGTCGTCATGATGATGACGGTGTTCTTGAAGTCCACGACGCGGCCCTGCGAGTCGGTCAGACGACCGTCCTCGAGGATCTGCAGGAGCGAGTTGAAGATGTCCGCGTGGGCCTTCTCCACCTCGTCGAACAGGACGACCGAGAACGGCTTGCGCCGCACCTTCTCGGTGAGCTGGCCACCCTCGTCGTACCCGACGTAGCCGGGGGGCGAGCCGAACAGCCGCGAGACGGTGTGCTTCTCGGAGAACTCCGACATGTCGAGCTGGATGAGCGCGTCCTCGTCACCGAAGAGGAACTCGGCGAGCGCCTTGGCCAGCTCGGTCTTCCCGACGCCGGTCGGGCCGGCGAAGATGAACGACCCACCCGGGCGCTTCGGGTCCTTGAGGCCCGCACGCGTCCGGCGGATGGCCTGCGACAGCGCCTTGATCGCGGCCTCCTGGCCGACGACGCGCTTGTGCAGCTCGTCCTCCATGTTGAGCAGGCGGCTGGACTCCTCCTCGGTGAGCTTGAAGACCGGGATGCCCGTGGCCATGGCCAGGACCTCGGCGATCAGCTCCTCGTCCACCTCGGCGACGGTGTCCAGGTCACCGGACTTCCACGCCTTCTCCTTGTCGGCGCGCTTCGCGGTGAGCTGCTTCTCCTTGTCGCGCAGGCCGGCGGCCTTCTCGAAGTCCTGCGCGTCGATCGCGGACTCCTTCTCGCGGCGCGCCTCGGCGATCTCCTCGTCGAGCTCCTTGAGCTCCGGCGGGGCCGTCATGCGGCGGATGCGCAGGCGCGCGCCCGCCTCGTCGATGAGGTCGATCGCCTTGTCCGGGAGGAACCGGTCGTTGATGTACCGGTCCGCGAGCGTGGCCGCCGAGACCAGCGCGGAGTCCGTGATGGACACGCGGTGGTGCGCCTCGTAGCGGTCGCGCAGGCCCTTGAGGATCTCGATCGCGTGCGGGAGGGACGGCTCGGCGACCTGGATCGGCTGGAAGCGGCGCTCCAGGGCCGGGTCCTTCTCGACGTGCTTGCGGTACTCGTCGAGCGTCGTCGCGCCGATCGTCTGCAGCTCGCCGCGCGCGAGCATCGGCTTGAGGATGCTCGCGGCGTCGATCGCGCCCTCGGCGGCACCCGCCCCGACGAGCGTGTGGATCTCGTCGATGAACAGGATGATGTCGCCGCGCGTGCGGATCTCCTTGAGCACCTTCTTCAGGCGCTCCTCGAAGTCACCGCGGTAGCGCGAGCCGGCCACGAGCGCGCCGAGGTCGAGCGTGTAGAGCTGCTTGTCCTTGAGCGTCTCGGGGACGTCGCCGCGCACGATGTCCTGCGCGAGGCCCTCGACGACGGCGGTCTTGCCGACGCCGGGCTCGCCGATGAGGACGGGGTTGTTCTTGGTGCGGCGGCTCAGCACCTGCATGACGCGCTCGATCTCGAGGCTGCGCCCGATCACCGGGTCGAGCTTGCCCTCGCGCGCGGCCTGGGTGAGGTTGCGCCCGAACTGGTCGAGCACGGCCGACCCCGACGGCTGGCCCTCGGTGGGGCCGCCCGCGGCGACGGGCTCCTTGCCCTGGTAGCCGGACAGGAGCTGGATGACCTGCTGACGCACCTTGTTGAGGTCGGCGCCCATCTTCGTCAGGACCTGAGCGGCGACGCCCTCGCCCTCGCGGATGAGGCCGAGCAGGATGTGCTCGGTGCCGATGTAGTTGTGACCGAGCTGCAGCGCCTCGCGCAGCGACAGCTCGAGCACCTTCTTGGCGCGCGGCGTGAACGGGATGTGCCCGCTCGGGGCCTGCTGGCCCTCGCCGATGATCTCGGTCACCTGGGTGCGGACGCCGTCGAGGGAGATCCCGAGGGACTCCAGCGCCTTGGCCGCGACACCCTCGCCCTCGTGGATGAGGCCGAGGAGGATGTGCTCGGTGCCGATGTAGTTGTGGTTGAGCATCCGCGCCTCTTCCTGGGCGAGGACGACGACCCGACGGGCTCGGTCTGTGAATCTCTCGAACATGTGCTGCTCCTCGTGAGCGGCGTACACCTGCCCGCCGGACGACGGGTACAAGCCTGACCGCATTGACTCTATGCGGTTCGAACGAGCCGTACCCCCTCCGTATGCCGTTGTTCGCCAGGGGCGTGAAAGAGGGGTCGGGCCGTGACCTGGCGACGCCCGCCGCGACGCCGTCCGCGCAGATCACCCGCCCCGACACGCGCCGGGGGCGTTGACCCGGGACCGCACCGCGGGCAGGCTCGGGAGTGCGCGCCGCACGGACGGCCAGAAGGGTGGCGAGAGCGATGCACCAGCCGGACCAGCAGCCGGAGGAACCGGCACCGGGAGCCGACGAGCGCGAGACGCGCACGGGGAGCACGCCCGTCACGTGGGAGCAGGTCGTCGCCCGCTTCGAGGGCGTCGTCGCCGAGGTCGACGACCCCCTCACGTGGGGCCTCGACCTCGACGAGGAGACCCTCACGGGCGCGGCCCACGGCGCGCACGACCCGGCGGAGGAGCGGTTCCTGCGCTCCTACGTGTCGTTCACGGGCGAGACGCTCGACGTCGAGACCCTGCGCGTCCTCGCGGCGCACGACGAGCAGGCCGAGGACATCGTCCGCACGGCGCTCAGCGGGGCGCTCGCCGCGCCCCTGCACGCCGACGACCCCGCCGACGACGACTTCCTCGACTCCTACCAGGAGTACCGCGCCGCGATGCGCGCCATCGTCGAGGAGGTCGACGTCGCGCACGTCGCCCGCACGACGTTCGCCGTCGACGGCGAGCCCTGCGCGTGCCTGCACGTCGCGGTGCGCGAGCACGCCGCCGTGTACGTGCCGCTCGAGGACCGCGCGCTCGTCGTCTCCGGGCCCTCGGACCTGCTCGCGCGCGTCGACGTCGTGACGCGCCCGCTGCGCAACATCCTCCAGGACGAGGCCGAGCCCCGGTTCTGACGAGCCGGTCGGGTCCGCCGCCCGCGCGCGCCCGACGCCGTCCCGGGCCGATCGTGCCGCCGCGGTCTACTGTCGAGTCAGCACCGGCGCGGACGACGGCGCCGGCACGGGTGGTTCACCGGCGGCGCGCGCCGTCGGCCGACCGGGCGGAGGTGACGCGATGCGCGGGGTGATCGTCGGGGTCGACGGGTCCGAGGAGTCCGGCGGCGCGCTGGACTGGGCCCTGCGCGAGGCGGCGGACCGCCACGCACCGCTCACGGGGGTGCTCGCGTGGGAGTCGCGGCAGGGGGCCGAGGCGGACGTCGCCGAGGAGAAGCGGGCCCTCGTCCAGGACTGGCTGGAGGCCGCGCGCACGCGCACCGGCCTGGGTCCCGACGCCGTCACCACGGCCGCCGTCGCGGAGCGCGGCAGCCCCGCCGCCGTGCTGCTCGCCGCCGCCCAGCCGGGCACCGCCCGGGCGACGGACGACGAGGTACGCCCCGCACGCGACGACACCGACGACGCCGAGCTCCTCGTCGTGGGCCGCTGCGGCCGGGGACGCCTCGGACGCATGGTCCTCGGCTCGGTGCCGACCGCCGTCGTGCAGCACGCGACCGTCCCCGTGACCGTCGTGCGCGGCACGCCCGAGGTGCGCCACGACCACGCGCGACCGGTCGTCGTCGGGGTCGACGGGTCCTCGACCTCCGTCCACGCGCTGCGTCACGGCGCGGACGTCGCGCGCCGGACCGGTGCGACGCTCGAGGCCCTGTTCTGCTGGCAGATCGTCTCGCTCGCGCCCCTGCCCGACTCGTGGGGCTGGACGCCGCCGCTCGACGACTACGAGCGGTTCGCCGCGCAGAAGCTCGACGCCGCGCTCGACGCCGCGGGCGTCGACCTGCCCGACGACCGCGTGGTCCGCAGCGTGCGGCACGTCCAGGCCGCGAAGGGGATCATCGAGGCGTCGTCGCACGCCGAGCGGATCGTCGTGGGCAACCGCGGCGTCGGCGGGTTCGACCGGCTCCTGCTGGGGTCGGTGAGCCGCCACGCGATCGAGTACGCGCACTGCCCCGTCACCGTCGTGCGCCCCCCGGACGCGACGCACCCCTCGGGCGCGGCATGATGGGACTCCCCGACAGGTCGGAGCCCCGATGACGAACGTCGACCTTCTCACCGACGCGCACCTCACGAACGCCCGGAGCGCGCCGAACGGGCGCAGCGCCGAGGTCGTGCTGCACGACGGCCCGCTGCGCCAGACGATCCTCGCGCTCCGCGCGGGCGTCGAGCTCGGGGAGCACAACTCGCCGCCCGCGGCGTCGATCCAGGTGCTGCGCGGGCGGGTCCGCGTGACGGCGCTCGGCGAGGGCGACGTCGAGCTCGGCGCGGGCGAGCTGCGCGTGCTCACGCACGAGCGGCACGCCGTGAGCGCGCTCGACGACGCCGCGTTCCTGCTCACGACCGTGACGAGCGTCCCGGGCTCCTGACGCGCCGCCGGTCGGCGGCGGACCGCCCGCTCGACGGGACTCGGCGCCGGGCCGCCCGCGCGACGGGATCAGCGGCGGACGGCCCACGCGGCGAGAGCGAGAGCGACGGCGTCCTCGGCGACGGCGCCCGGCCAGTCGGGCCGCCGGCCCACCGCGAGCCTCCGCCACGCCGCGCCGCCCCACGTACCCACCGCGGCGCCGGCGGCCCCGGCCGCAGCGGCTGCCACGACGCCGAGGCCTCGCGTGCGTCGCCCGGCCACCAGGACGCCGCCCACGGCGCCGGACGCGAGGCGGACGTAGGCGCCGGGCGGGTCGAGGCGGCTCGGCGTCGTGGGCAGCTTGTCGCCCACGAGCTCGCCCGCGACCGCCGCGCCGGCCACGGCCCGGACGAGGCGCCGCCGCCACGCCGGTCCCGCCCCGGGTCGGTCGCCCGCGCGACGTGCGAGCACCGGCGCCGCGACGCCGAGGCTGCTGCGCGACCCCGCGGCCGCGCCGATCGCGAGCGCCCGGGCGAGGGCCGCCGTCGTGCCGTGCGCAGGGGTGGTGTCGCCGGGCGTCATGGGTCCTCCTGCGGGGACGGTCGGGGCGGTCGTGCGTCGAACGTAACCTCTCCGCGCGCTGCCCACCCGGTGCGGGGGCCGCACCGCTAGCCTGGGGCCGTGCCCGGACCCACCCTGAGCGAGGTCGCGCGAGACGCCGGCGTCTCCCTCGCGACCGCCTCGCGCGCGATCAACGGGAGCGCGAACCGCACGGTGCGCCCCGACCTGCGGGAGCGGGTGCTCGCCTCGGCGCGCCGCCTCGGCTACTCGCCCGACCCGAGCGCGCAGGCCATGGCGCGCGGTCGCACGACGAGCGTGGGCCTCGTGGTGCACGACATCGCCGACCCGTACTTCTCGTCGCTCGCGGCGGGCGTCGCGGACGCGGCCGACCGCGACGGCCTCATCGTCACGCTCACGAGCACGCGCCACTCGCCGGAGCGCGAGCGCGCGTTCGTCGAGCTCATGGACCGCCAGCGCGCGCGGGCGGTCGTGCTCGGCGGCGGCCGGCTCGCGGACGACGCCGACGGCGCGCTGCGCCGCGCGCTCGAGAGCTACCGCTCCTCGGGCGGTGGCGTCTCGCTCGTCGGTCAGCCGCTCGGAGACCTGCCGGCGGTGCAGATCGCCAACGCGGAGGGCGCGGCAGACCTGGCGCGCGCACTGCACGGCCTGGGGTACCGGTCGTTCGGCGTGCTCGCCGGCCCGGCGGGACACCGCACCGCGGTCGACCGCGCCCGCGGCTTCACCGAGGCGCTCGCCGCGCTCGGCTCCCCCGTCGAGCCGGAGGCGATCGTGGAGTGCGCGTTCACGCGCGACGGCGGCCATCGCGGCATGGGCGAGCTCCTCGCCCGCGTGGGCCCGGGTGCGGGCGGTGCCCACGACGACGCCCCGCGCGCGGTCTTCGCGGTGAACGACGTCATGGCCGTGGGCGCGATGGCGGCGGCCCGCGACGCGGGGCTGCGCGTCCCGGAGGACGTCGCGGTGGCGGGGTTCGACGACATCGTGACGCTGCGCGACGTCACGCCCGCGCTGACGACCGTGCGCATCCCGCTCACCGAGGTGGGCGAGCGGGCCCTCGCGCTGGCGCTGGCCCCGTACGAGGAGGACGCGCCGCCGCAGCGGGTCGAGGTCCGGGGCACCGTCGTGCTCCGGGAGTCGACGCCCGCGCCGGGCTGACGCCGTCGGCCTGGAAATCGCTTCCCCCGGGCGGGACGCCTCCCGCCTCTTGACGCCTCGGGAATACTGCGGCACCTTGGGACGTAGATACCCCCAGGGGGTATCAGGACGCTCCGAAGACCAGGAGGACGACGTGGAGCACGACCACCGCACGGCCGGCACCGCGCGCGACGCCACGACGGCGAGCGGCGCGCACACCGAGGGCACCCCCGCACCGGGCACGCGCACCCACGCTCCGCACGCACCCGGCGGGCACGCGCACCACGCGGACGGTCACGGGACGCCCGGTCACGACACGGCGCACGCCCCGTCCCACGACCACGACGGGACCGGCCACGGGGCTCACGGCCACGGGACGACGAGCCACGGGTCCCATGACCACACCGCCGCGGGCCACGACGCGCACGGCGCGGGCCACGACGCTCACGGCGCGCGGCACGGCGGGCACGGCGGGGGCCACGGCGACCACGTCGGTCAGTACCGGCGCCTCTTCTGGGCCATGCTCGCGCTCGCGGTACCGACCGTCGCGCTGAGCCCGATGTTCGCGATGCTCCTCGGGTACGACCTCCCCGACGCGGCCTGGCTGCCCTGGGTGTCACCCGTGCTCGGCTCGGTGATCTTCCTGCGGGGCGGGCGCCCGTTCCTCACGGGCGCGGTCGACGAGCTCCGCGGCCGCACGCCCGGCATGATGACGCTCATCTCGCTCGCGATCACGGTCGCGTTCGCGTCGTCGCTCGGCGCGAGCCTCGGCGTGCTCGCGCCCGAGCTGGACGTGTGGTGGGAGCTCGCGCTCCTCGTCGTCATCATGCTGCTGGGCCACTGGCTCGAGATGCGCTCGCTCGCGCAGACGGCGTCGGCGCTCGACTCGCTCGCGGCGCTCCTGCCGGACGAGGCGGAGCGGGTCGCCGACGACGGCACGGTGACGACCGTCGCGCCGACGGACCTGCGCGTGGGCGACCTCGTGGTCGTCCGGCCGGGCGGCCGCGTACCCGCGGACGGCGAGGTCGCGTCGGGCGCCGCGGACGTCGACGAGTCGATGATCACGGGCGAGTCGCGCCCGGTGCGGCGCACGGTGGGCGACCCGGTCGTCGCCGGGACCGTCGCGACGGACGACGCGCTGCGCGTGCGCGTCACGGCCGTGGGCGACGACACCGCGCTCGCGGGCATCCAGCGGCTCGTCGCGGACGCGCAGGCGTCCTCGACGAGGACGCAGCGCCTCGCGGACCGCGCCGCGGGCTGGTTGTTCTGGTACGCGCTCGGTGCGGCAGCCCTGACCATCGGTGCGTGGCTCGTCCTCGGCTCGCCCGAGCAGGCGCTGATCCGCGCCATCACCGTGCTCGTCATCGCGTGCCCGCACGCGCTGGGCCTCGCGATCCCGCTCGTCGTCTCGCTCTCGACGGAGCGGGCCGCGCGCGCCGGCGTGCTCGTCAAGGACCGCCTCGCGCTCGAGCGCATGCGCACGGTGGACACCGTCCTGTTCGACAAGACGGGGACGCTCACGGCGGGCGAGCCCGTCGTCGTGCACGCCGCCACGACCGGCAGCACGACGGAGGACGACCTCCTCGCGCTCGCCGCCGCTGCCGAGGCCGACAGCCAGCACCCGCTCGCGCGGGCGATCGTCGCGCGCGCCGCCGCGACGCGTCTCGACGTGCCGCGGGCGACGGACTTCCGGTCGCTCACCGCGGTCGGGGTCGAGGCGACGGTCCGCACGCCGGACGGCCCGCGCCGCGTCGCCGTGGGCGGTCCCGCGCTGCTGGGCGAGCGCGGGCTCGACCCGCTGCCCGACGCCGACGCGTGGGCGGGCGACGGCGCGACCGTCCTGCACGTCGTCGTCTCCCCCGTTGCGGGTCCGGACGACGGCGGTCCGGACGACGACGGTCAGCGCGGCGAGGTCGTGGGCGCACTCGCGCTCGCGGACGCCGTCCGGCCGGAGTCCCGCGAGGCCGTGGACGCGCTGCACCGGCGCGGCATCCGGGTCGTCATGATCACGGGCGACGCCGAGCTCGTCGCCCGGTCGGTCGCGCGCGAGCTCGGCATCGACCAGGTCTTCGCGGGCGTGCGCCCGGAGGACAAGGACGCGAAGGTGGCCGAGCTCCAGCGCGGCGGGCGCGTCGTCGCGATGGTCGGCGACGGCGTCAACGACGCCCCGGCGCTCGCGCAGGCCGACGTCGGCATCGCGATCGGCGCGGGCACGGACGTCGCGATCGCGTCGGCCGGGGTGATCCTCGCGAGCTCCGACCCACGCGCGGTGCTCTCGATCATCGCGCTGTCGCACGCGTCCTACCGCAAGATGCAGCAGAACCTCTGGTGGGCGGCGGGCTACAACATCGCCGCCGTCCCGCTCGCCGCGGGCGTGTTCGCCCCGGTCGGGTTCGTCATGCCGATGGCGGCGGGCGCGATCCTCATGTCCGTCTCGACGGTCGTCGTCGCGCTCAACGCGCAGCTCCTGCGCCGCCTCGACCTCGACCCGGCCCGGCTCGCCGCCCGCTGACCGGGGTCCCCCGCCGAGCACGGGGTGGGTGTCTTTATCGGGCGTAAAACGACAGCAACCC
>NZ_JAAFAN010000017.1:0-64112 GCF_010287905.1 Cellulosimicrobium composti | reverse complement strand
CCGCCGGTGGTGGGGGGGGGGGGGGGGGGGGCCGGCGCGTTTGGCGGGCGGGGCGCCGGCGGGGCGGGCGGGCGGGGGGACCCCGTAGGGGGCGGGGGGGGCCACAGCGCCTCCGGGGCGGGGCGGGGCGCCAGCATACTGACGCCCCGACCAGCGACGGGACCCGGTCCGCCGGTCGTCGGAGGACTACGCCTCGACGACGACCGGGACGATCATCGGACGACGGCGCAGGCGGTTCGACACCCACCGGCCGATGACGCGGCGCATGACCTGCTGGAGCTGGTGCGTGTCCGTCGCACCGCCCGCGATCGCGTCCTCGAGGGCCTGGACCACCTCGGGCCGGATGTCCTCGAACACCGTGTCGTCCTCGGCGAACCCGCGCGCCAGGATCTGCGGCCCGGCGAGGACCTTGCCCGTCGCGGAGTCGACGACGGCGAACACCGAGACGAAGCCCTCCTCGCCGAGGATCCGCCGGTCCTTGAGCTCGGCGTCGGTGAGCTCGCCGACGCTCGACCCGTCGACGTACACGTACCCGCACGGCACGGCGCCCACGACGGACGCCTTGCCGTCGACGAGGTCGACGACGACGCCGTCCTCGGCGAGCACGACGCGGTCGGCGGGCACGCCCGTGCGGACCGCGAGCGCCCCGTTGGCGACGAGGTGGCGGACCTCGCCGTGCACGGGCATGACGTTCTTGGGCTTGAGCACGTTGTAGCAGTAGAGGAGCTCGCCCGCGCTCGCGTGCCCGGACACGTGCACCTTGGCGTTGCCGCCGTGCACGACGCGCGCGCCGAGGCGCGTGAGGCCGTTGATGATGCGGAACACGGCGTTCTCGTTGCCCGGGATGAGCGACGACGCGAGGATCACGGTGTCGCCGTGGCCGACCTGGACCTTGTGGTCGCCGTTCGCCATGCGCGACAGCGCCGCCATGGGCTCGCCCTGGGACCCGGTGCACATGAGGACGATCTCGTCGTCGCGCAGCGAGTCGACCTTCTTGAGGTCGATGAGCACGCCCTCGGGCACGTGGAGGTAGCCGAGCTCGGCCGCGATCGTCATGTTGCGGACCATCGAGCGCCCGACGAGCGCGACGCGGCGCCCGTGGTGGTGCGCGGCGTTCAGCACCTGCTGGACGCGGTGCACGTGTGACGAGAAGGACGCGACGATGATGCGCTTCTCGGACGCGGCGAACACGTTGTCCAGCACCGGGCCGATCTCGACCTCGGGCGTGACGAAGCCGGGCACCTCGGCGTTGGTCGAGTCGACCATGAACAGGTCGACGCCCTGCTCGCCGAGGCGCGCGAAGGCGCGCAGGTCGGTGATGCGTCCGTCGAGCGGGAGCTGGTCCATCTTGAAGTCGCCCGTGTGCAGCACGGTCCCGGCGCCGGTCGTCACCGCGACCGCGAGCGCGTCCGGGATCGAGTGGTTCACGGCGACGAACTCGCAGCGGAACACGCCGAGCTGCTCGACCTGGCCCTCCTTGACCGCGAGGGTCACGGGCGAGATGCGGTGCTCCTTGAGCTTCGCCTCGACGAACGCGAGCGTGAGCTGCGACCCGACGAGCGGGATGTCGCGGCGCAGACGCAGCAGGTACGGCACCGCGCCGATGTGGTCCTCGTGGCCGTGGGTGAGGACGATGGCCTCGATGTCGTCGAGCCGGTCCGCGATGTAGTCGAAGTCCGGGAGGATGAGGTCGACGCCGGGCTGGTTGTCCTCGGGGAAGAGGACGCCGCAGTCGATGACGAGCAGTCGTCCGTCGTACTCCAGGACGGCCATGTTGCGGCCGACCTCGCCGAGCCCGCCGAGGGCGACGACGCGCAGCCCTCCGGCGGGGAGCTCGGGAGGCAGGGAGAGTTCGGGGTGGGGATGGCTCACGGGGCCTCCTGTCGTGGCTGAGCCGGGGTTTCGAGGGCTCCTGCCCTCGCTAGTTCGTGGTCGCGGCGGCCGCGGCCGCCGGGGTGCCCGCGCGCCCGAGCACGCCCGCGGCGGCGAGGGCGTCGCGCACGAGCGCGACCTCCTCCTCGCTCGCGGCGACGTTCGGCAGGCGCAGCGCGCGGTTGTCGGTGACGCCGAGCAGCTCGACGGCGGCCTTGGCCATCACGGCCTGGAAGCCCGTGCCGTTGAGCGCGTCGATGACGGGCGTCGTGGCGAGGAAGACGTCGAGGGCGCCCGCGTGGTCGCCCGCGTCGAAGCGGCGCACGACCTCGGCGAACGGCCCGGCGACCGCGTGCGCGGCGACCGACACGATGCCCGCGGCGCCGTGCGCGAGGAACGGCAGCAGCAGGCCGTCGTCGCCGCTGTAGAACGCGAGACCGGTCGACGCCGCGAGCTTCGCGGCGGCGTACACGTCGCCCGTCGCGTCCTTGCTCGCGACGACGCGCTCGTGCTCCGCCAGCCGGCCGTACGTCGCGGGCGCGATCCGCACGCCGGTACGCCCGGGGACGTCGTAGAGCATGACGGGCAGGTCCGCGGCGTCGGCGATCGCGACGACGTGGCGATACACGCCCTCCTGGCTGGGGCGCGAGTAGTACGGCGCGACGACGAGCAGCCCGTCCGCGCCGACCTCGGCCGCCTGCTCGGCCATGCGCACCGCGTGGTCCGTGTCGTTCGACCCGGCGCCGGCGACGACCGCCGCGCGGTCGCCGACCGCCTCGACCACGACGCGCACGAGGTCCTGCTTCTCCGGCGCGTGCGTCGTGGGCGACTCGCCCGTCGTGCCGCTGAGCACGAGGCCGTCGTTCCCGTCGTCCACCAGACGCTTCGCGAGCCGGGCCGCCGCGGCGAGGTCGACGGCGCCGTCCGGCGTCATCGGGGTGACCATGGCCGTGAGGACGGCACCGAACGGGCGCGCAGGGGTGGCGGGAAGGACCATGTGCACAAACTACCGTGCGGCGCGGGCGCGCACCGCGCCCGTCCGCGCCCGGCGGACGCGCACCGCCGGGCGGGAGCCGACGGCCGAGGGCCGCCCGCGTGCGCCCTCGCGACCCGCAGGGCGATACTCGGAGCATGTCCCGCCCCGCCTCGACGTCGAGCCTCTCCCCCGCGCTCGTCGCGCACGTCCCCACCGGCCTGCTGATCGACGGGCACTGGGGTCCGGCCGAGGGCGGCGGGACGTTCGAGGTCGAGGACCCGGCGACGGAGGAGTCCCTGTTCGACGTCGCCGACGCGAGCCCCGCCGACGCGCTGCGCGCGCTCGACGCCGCGCACCGGGCCGCGCCCGCGTGGCGCGCGACGCCCCCGCGCGAGCGGGGAGAGGTGCTGCGCGCCGTCTACGACCGGGTCGTCGCGCGCGCCGACGACGTGGCCGCGCTCATCACGGCCGAGTGCGGCAAGCCGCGCGCGGAGGCGCGGGCCGAGGTCCTGTACGGCGCCGACTTCCTGCGCTGGTACGCCGAGCAGGCCGTGCGGGCGGAGGGGCTCGCCCGGACCGCGCCGGCCGGCGGGAACCGCCAGCTCGTCTTCCGCCGGCCCGTGGGCCCGGCGCTGCTCGTCACGCCGTGGAACTTCCCCATCGCGATGGCGACCCGCAAGATCGCCCCGGCGCTCGCGGCCGGCTGCACGGTCGTGGTCAAGCCCGCGCGCCTCACGCCGCTCACGACGGCGCTCGTGGCCGAGGTGATCCGGTCCGAGCTCGCGGAGCGCGGCCTGCCGACGGGTGTCGTCAACGTCCTGCCCTCGTCGCGCGCCGCGGACGTCACCGAGCCGCTCCTGGCCGACGAGCGTCTGCGCAAGCTGTCGTTCACGGGCTCGACGGCCGTCGGGCGCACGCTGCTCGAGAAGGCCGCGCCGCAGGTGCTGCGCACGTCGATGGAGCTCGGCGGGAACGCACCGTTCCTCGTGTTCGCCGACGCGGACCTCGACGCCGCGGTCGAGGGCGCGCTCGTCGCGAAGCTCCGCAACGCGGGCCAGTCGTGCGTCGCGGCGAACCGCTTCCTCGTGCACGACGCCGTCGCGCGCGAGTTCGCGCAGCGCCTCGCGACCGCGTTCGAGGGCCTGCGGGTGGGTCCCGGCGCGCAGGAGGGGACGCAGGTGGGACCGCTCGTCGAGGCCAAGGCCGTCGACAAGGTCGCGGAGCTCGTCGACGCGGCGTCCGACGGCGGTGCGCAGGTCCTCACGGGCGCGGACCGGCCACGCTCCCCCGGCCACTTCTACGCCCCGACCGTGCTGTCCGGAGTCGACCCCGACGCGCGCGTCGTCACCGAGGAGATCTTCGGGCCCGTCGCCCCGGTCGTCGCGTTCGGCGACGACGACGAGGGCCTCGCGCTCGCGAACGCGACCGAGTACGGGCTCGCCGCGTACGCGTACACGGCGTCGCTGGACCGCGCCGTGCGCGTCGCGGAGGAGGTCGAGGCGGGCATGATCGGGATCAACCGCGGCATGGTGTCGGACGCGAGCGCCCCGTTCGGCGGGGTGAAGCAGTCCGGCCTCGGCCGCGAGGGCGGCGAGGCGGGTCTCGAGGAGTACCTCGAGACGGTGTACGTCGCGCTCTGAGCACCGACGCGGCGTTGTAGCCTGGCGCTCCCCCGCCACCGACTCCCGGAGAGCCCACGCCCGTGCCCTCGACGCCCGTGCTGACCACCAGCCCGACCGCCCCCGCCCCCAGCGCCCGCGTCACGACGGTCGGGTACCTGATCTTCGCGTCCCGGTGGCTCCAGGCACCGCTCTACTTCGGCCTCATCGTCGCGCAGGTCGTCTACGTGTGGCAGTTCCTCAAGGAGCTGTGGCACCTCATCGTCGGCGGGTTCACGGGCGAGCACGTCACCGAGGACCCCCGCACCCACGAGATGGTGACGCACACGTTCGGCGCCGAGGAGATCATGCTCGCCGTCCTCGGCCTCGTGGACGTGGTCATGATTTCCAACCTCCTCATCATGGTCATCGTCGGCGGCTACGAGACCTTCGTGTCGCGCATCCGGCTCGACGGCCACCCGGACCAGCCCGAGTGGCTGAGCCACGTCAACGCGAACGTGCTCAAGACCAAGCTCGCGATGTCGATCATCGGGATCTCCTCGATCCACCTGCTGCGCACGTTCATCGACAGCGCGAGCTACACCCCGACGCAGATGATGTGGCAGACCTTCATCCACCTCGCGTTCGTGGTGTCCGCGCTCGCGCTCGCGCTCATCGACCGCATGTCCCTCACGGCGCACCAGCGCGCCGCGAACGCCGCCGCGGCGGGCGAGGGGCCCGCCGACCCGCACGCATGACCCGGCCCGACGACGTCCCGCGCCCCGGGGCCGACGCCGCGCCCGACCGCGACCGGGCGCTCGACGCCGAGGTGGACGACGTCGTCGAGACGGCCGTCGAGGACGAGGTCCGCGCCGCCGTCCGCCAGGCGGTGTCGGTGTCCGTCGCGACCGGCCTGTACGGGGTGTCGTTCGGCGCGCTGTCCGTCGTCGCCGGCCTCGACGTGGCGCAGACCATGGCGCTGAGCCTCCTGATGTTCTCCGGAGGGTCGCAGTTCGCGCTCATCGGCGTGGTCGGGGCGGGCGGGGCGGCCGGCGCCGCCGTCGCGACCGCGGGGTTCCTCGGCGTGCGCAACGCGCTGTACGGCGCGCAGCTCGGGCCGCTGCTCGCGCTGCGCTCGTGGCACAAGGTGCTCGCGGCCCAGTTCACGATCGACGAGTCGACCGCCGTCGCGACCGCCCAGCGCTCGCGCCGCGCGGTCCGCGCCGGGTTCTGGTGGACGGGCGTCGGGATCTTCGTGCTGTGGAACGCCATGACGCTCGTCGGGGCGCTCGCGGGCGACGCCCTCGGCGACCCGCGCGCGTGGGGTCTCGACGCGGCCGCCGCGGCGGCGTTCCTCGGTCTCCTGTGGCCGCGGCTCGCGGCCCGCGCCATGCAGCTCACGGCCGCGGCCGCGGTGGTCGTCGCAGCCGTGCTCGTGCCCCTCGCCCCCGGCGGCGTGCCGGTGCTCGCCGCGGCCGGCGTCGCGATCGTCGTCGGTCAGGTGGACGCCCGCCGCCGCCGTCCGGCGCCCGGGCCACGGCCGGGGGCGGACCCGGGAGAGGAGAGGTCATGACCACGGCGACCGTGTGGGTCGTGGTGCTCGCCGCGTCGGCGGTGTGCTTCGCGCTCAAGCTCGCGGGGCACCTCGTGCCCGAGCACTGGCTCGCCGACGAGCGCGTGGCGCGCACCGCCGCCCTCGTCACCGCGGCGCTCCTCGCCGCGCTCGTCACGGTGCAGACGGTCGGCGACGGCCAGGCGCTCGTGGTGGACGCCCGCCTGCCCGCGGTCGGCGTGGCCGCCGTGGCGCTCGCGCTGCGCGCGCCGTTCATCGTGGTGGTCGTGCTCGCCGCGGTCACCGCCGCGGGCCTGCGCGCCCTCGGCTGGGGCTGAGCACGACCCGTCCCCGGGGCCGGACGGTCGCCGCGGTCTCGTAGGGTGAACCCGTGAACCTGTTCCGCGAGACGGCCGACGTCTCCGTCCGCCCTGCCGTGCCCGGCGACGACGTCGCGATGACCGCGATCCAGGTCGGGGCGTGGCGCGCGTCGCACGCCGAGGTCCTGGGCGAGGACGTGCTCGACGCGCTCGACACCGTCCGGATGCGCGAGCAGTGGGCCGCGGCGATCTCGTCGCCCCCGGGCCCGGGCTTCGCCGTGCTCGTCGCGTGCGCGGGCGCCGACGTGGTCGGGTTCGCCGCCGTCTCCCCCGGGCAGGTCCTCGCGCTCGAGGTCGAGCCGCGCCACCAGCGCGGCGGGCACGGCTCGCGGCTGCTGTCCGCCGCGGTCGACCGGCTGCGGCGCGACGGCGCGCACGAGGTCGTCACCTGGGTGCTCGACGGCGACGCCGCGCGCGAGGCGTTCCTCGCCGGCGCCGGCCTCGGCCCCGACGGGCGCACCCGCACGCTCGCGACCGGCCTCCGCGACGTCGTCGAGCGCCGCTGGGTCGCCGAGATCTGAGCACGACGGCCGTCACACGCCCGTGACACGGCCGTGACCCGCGCGGCCCCCTGACCTGCGAGGATCGTCCGCCATGGGCATCCTCACCGACTACTTCGCCGCCCCCGACGACGCGCGCGCGGCGGTCGCCGCGCACACGGGCCCGAGCGCACCCGACCCCCTGACGGCTCAGCCCGGCTTCGCGACCGTGGAGCGCACGGGCATCGACCCGTTCGTCGTGCTGGGCAGCCTCGCGAGCCTGCTCACCGGCCGCCCCTACCGCGAGGTGACCGCCGACGCGCGCCACGGCTCGCTCGTCGCGTCGGTGGGCGACGAGGGACCATGGGTCGTCTCCGTGACGGACACGCTCGTCGGCGCGCTCGCGGGGTCGACGCCCGCCGCGCTCGAGCAGGTGGCCGTGCGGTGGTCCGCGACCGAGGAACTCGCCGGGTCCGACCCCGCGGCGCTCGCCCAGGCCCTGCACCGGCTCGCCGCGCTGTGCGTGCGCGCGGACGACGCGGGCCACCAGGTGTACTGCTGGACGAGCCTGTGAGCCCGGCGCGGACCGGCCGTCAGCCCCGGCGCCGCGCGCGGTAGAGGGCCGCGGCCTTGCGCAGCGCCTCGCGCGCGCGCCGCCGGTCGCGCGCCGCGTCGTACGCGAACGCGAGGTGGTACCAGGCCTCCCAGCTCTGCGGGTCGGCGTCGACGGCGTCGCGGTAGCGGCCGAACGCCGCGTCGGCGGCCTCGCGGTCGATGCGGCCGCCCGGCGAGCGCGGCAGGTCGTCGACGGGGAGACGGCCGCGGGCCGCGAGGTCGTCCGCCATGCGCTGCACGGTCCCGGCCAGGAGGAACTCGCGGCCCACGAGCCCGACGACGAGCAGGGGCAGCACGAGCACGCCCGCGCCGATCGCCATGGCGACCGGCTCCCCCGTGCCGACGAGCGCGGCGGCGCGCCCGGCGACCTGCCAGACGTACAGCGCGAGCAGGAGCGTGACGAGGACGGCGCCGACGATCGCCTTCCACGGCCGGCCGGCCCGCGCGCGCCCGACCGGGCGCTCGGGGTCGCCGTCGTGCGGGGCGCCCTCCGGGGTGCTCACGCGAGGTCCAGCACGTTCTCGAGACCGACGGTCAGCCCCGGGCGCGCGGAGACCTCGCGCACCGCGAGCAGGACGCCCGGCATGAACGAGACGCGGTCGAACGAGTCCTGGCGGATGACGAGCTGCTCCCCGGCGTTGCCGAAGAGGATCTCCTCGTGCGCGACGAGCCCGCGCAGTCGCACGGCGTGCACGCGCACGCCGTCGACGTCCGCCCCGCGCGCCTCCCAGCCCGACTCGGTCGCGTCCGGGCTCGGGCCGAGGCCCGCGTCCGCGCGCGCGGCCGCGATCGCGGCGGCGGTGTGCCGGGCCGTGCCCGACGGCGCGTCGACCTTGTCCGGGTGGTGGAGCTCGACGACCTCGGCGGACTCGAAGTACCGGGCGGCCTTCGCGGCGAACGTCATCGCGAGCACCGCGGACAGCCCGAAGTTCGGCGCGATGAGCACGCCGAGCGACGGCCCGCCGTCGGCGGCGACGCGCGCGAGGTGCTCGACGACCCGGCCGCGGCTCTCGTCCGTCCAGCCGGTCGTGCCGACGACGGCGTGCACCCCGGCGTCGATCAGCGCGTGCACGTTCGCCTCGGTCGCGGACGGGACGGTGAAGTCGACGGCGACCTGCGCGCCGCGCAGCGTCTGCGGGGTCACCTCGTCGCCCGCGTCGAGGCGCGCGACGAGCTCGAGGTCCGCGGCGCCCTCCACGGCGGCGCAGACCGTCGCCCCCATGCGGCCCGCGGCGCCGAGCACGGCGACGCGCAGCGGTCCGCCCGGGCCCCCGCCCGTGGCGGTCTCGTCGGTCGGGGACGCGGTCGTGTTCTGCTCGCTCACGCCCGTCACCCTATCGCCGCGCGGCGGTCGCCCGTGGGGGGCGTCCGCCGTCGCAGACGGAGGACGAGACGGCGGCCGGGTCGGCACGCGACGACCAGGCGCACGCAGGACGCGGGGCGCGAGGCGCAGCACGACGGCGGCCGCCCGCCCCCTGGCGGCCGGCCGCCGTCGACGGAGTGTGCGCGAGGCCGGGCTCAGTCGCCGAACGGTCCCACGCGCACCACGGAGCGCGGACGCGAGGCGAGCTCGCCCGCGAGCTTGCGGACGTCGTCGGCCGTGACCGACCGGATCGCGTCGAGCGACTCCTCGACGCTCAGCAGCTCGCCGTACACGAGCTCGGCCTTGCCGAGCCGGCTCATGCGCGAGCCGGAGTCCTCGAGGCCGAGGACCATGCCGCCCGAGAGCTGGCCGATGCTGCGGTCGAGCTCGGCACCGGTGATGCCGTCGTCCGCGAGGCGGTCGAGCTCGGCGTGGAGCAGCGCCGTGACCTCGTCGACCTTCGACGGCGCGCACCCGGCGTAGAGGCCGAAGGTGCCGATGCCGCCGTGGCCGGACGCGAAGGAGTACGTCGAGTACGCGAGGCCGCGCCGCTCCCGGATCTCCTGGAAGAGGCGCGAGCTCATGCCGCCGCCCAGCACCGCGCTGAGCACGGAGAGCGTGAAGCGGCGGTCGTCCGTCGCGGACAGGCCCGTGCCGCCCACGACGACGTTCGCCTGCTCGACGGCCCGGTGGACCGACAGCTCGACACCCGTCGCCCCGACGCCCGCGAGCGCGGGGTCGTGCGGGTCGCGGCGCGCACGCGGCGCGGCGGCCGCGTCGAGCGACCAGCCCCCGTCGCGCAGCGCCTGCTCGACCTGGGCGACGAGCGTGTCGTGGTCCACGCCGCCCGCCGCCGCGACGACGAGCGTCTCGGGGCGGTAGTGCCAGCGGTAGTGCTCCCACACCGCGTCACGCGGGACGGCGTTGATCGTGTCGGGCGTGCCGCCGATGGGCCGGCCGAGCGGGTGGCCGCCGAGGACGGCTGCCGCGAACTCCTCGTGTACGACGTCCGACGGGTCGTCGTCGTTCATCGCGAGCTCTTCGAGGATCACGCCGCGCTCGGTCTCGAGCTCGTCGGGGTCGAGGCGCGCGGACGTCACCATGTCGGTGATGACGTCGACCGCCATCGGCAGGTCGGCGTCGAGCACGCGCGCGTAGTAGCACGTGTGCTCCTTGCCCGTCGCGGCGTTGGCCTCGCCGCCCACGGCGTCGAACGCCTCGGCGATGTCCATCGCCGAGCGGCGCTCGGTGCCCTTGAAGAGCAGGTGCTCGAGGAAGTGGGTCGAGCCGAAGTGGCCGTCGGTCTCGTCGCGCGAGCCGACGCCGACCCACGCGCCCATCGTCGCCGAGCGCAGGCCCGGCATGGACTCGGTGAGCACGCGGACCCCGCCGGGCAGGACGGAGCGACGGATCGTCGCGCCGTCCTGCCCGGCGGTCAGCTCGGCCCCGGCGTCACCCGCCGGGACGAGCGGGAGGTCCCAGGGCACGTCAGGCGTCCGCGCCCTCGGTCGCGGGAGCGTCGGCCGGAGCCTCCTCCTCGACCACGGCGTGGAGCGAGAGCTTGCCGCGCGGGTCGATCTCGCCGATCTCGACCTGGACCTTCTGGCCGATGGACAGCACGTCCTCGACGTTCTCGACGCGCTTGCCGCCCACGAGCTTGCGGATCTGGCTGATGTGCAGCAGACCGTCCTTGCCCGGGGAGAGCGAGATGAACGCGCCGAACGACGTCGTCTTGACGACCGTGCCGACGAAGCGCTCGCCGATCTCCGGGACGTGCGGGTTGGCGATCGCGTTGATCGCCGCGCGGGCGGCCTCGGCCGACGGGCCGTCGGTGGCGCCGATGTAGACGGTGCCGTCGTCCTCGATGGAGATGTCCGCGCCCGTCTCCTCCTGGATCTGGTTGATCATCTTGCCCTTGGGGCCGATGACCTCGCCGATCTTGTCGACCGGCACCTTCACGGAGATGACGCGCGGGGCGTTCGGGGACATCTCGTCGGGCACGTCGATGGCCTCGGCGAGGACGTCGAGGATCGTCAGGCGCGCGTCACGCGCCTGCGTCAGCGCACCGGCGAGCACCGAGGCGGGGATGCCGTCGAGCTTCGTGTCGAGCTGGATGGCCGTGACGAACTCGCGCGTGCCGGCGACCTTGAAGTCCATGTCGCCGAACGCGTCCTCGGCACCGAGGATGTCGGTGAGCGCCGCGTAGCGGGTCTCGCCGTCCACCGTGTCGGAGATGAGGCCCATCGCGATGCCCGCGACGGGGGCGCGCAGCGGCACGCCCGCGTTGAGCAGCGAGAGCGTCGAGGCGCACACGGAGCCCATGGACGTCGAGCCGTTGGAGCCGAGCGCCTCGGACACCTGACGGATCGCGTACGGGAACTCCTCGCGGCTCGGGAGCACCGGCACGAGCGCACGCTCGGCGAGCGCGCCGTGGCCGATCTCGCGACGCTTCGGGCTGCCCACGCGGCCGGTCTCGCCGGTCGAGTAGGGCGGGAAGTTGTAGTTGTGCATGTAGCGCTTGCGCGTCTCCGGACCGAGCGAGTCGATCTGCTGCTCCATGCGGAGCATGTTCAGCGTGGTGACGCCCAGGATCTGGGTCTCGCCGCGCTCGAACAGCGCGGAGCCGTGGACGCGCGGCAGGACCTCGACCTCGGCCGAGAGGGTGCGGATGTCCGCGAGCCCACGACCGTCGATGCGCACGCCCTCGGTGAGCACGCGCTGGCGCACGAGCTTCTTCTGCAGCGCGCGGTACGCGGCGGAGAGCTCCTTCTCGCGGCCGTCGAACCCGGCCTGGAGCTTGCCCACCATCTCGTTCTTGATCTCGTCGAGGCGGTTCTCGCGGTCCTGCTTGTCCGCGATCGCGAGCGCGTCGCGCAGGTCCGTCGTGACCTCGGCCTCGACGGCCGCGTACGCGTCGTCCTGGTAGTCGAGGAAGACGGGGAACTCCTTGACCGGCTTCGCGGCCTGGGCCGCGAGGGCCGACTGCGCGTCGCACAGCGCCTTGATGAAGGGCTTGGCCGCCTCGATGCCCTCGGCGACGACCTCCTCCGTCGGCGCGGCCACGCCCTCGTCCTTGACGAGGCCCCAGGCGCCGTCGGTGGCCTCGGCCTCGATCATCGCGATCGCGACGTCGTCGCCGACGACACGGCCGGCCACGACCATGTCGAAGACCGCGCGCTCCTTGTCGGAGTACTTGGGGAACGCGACCCACTGGCCGTCGACGAGCGCGATGCGCACCGCGCCGACCGGGCCGGAGAACGGCAGGCCGGAGATCTGCGTGGACAGCGACGCCGCGTTGATCGCGAGCGTGTCGTACGCGTCGTCCGGGTGCAGCGCGAGGACGGTCACGACGACCTGGACCTCGTTGCGCAGGCCCTTGACGAACAGCGGGCGCAGCGGGCGGTCGATGAGGCGGCACGCGAGGATCGCGTCCGTCGAGGGGCGACCCTCGCGGCGGAAGAACGAGCCGGGGATGCGGCCCGCGGCGTACATGCGCTCCTCGACGTCCACCGTGAGGGGGAAGAAGTCGAACTGCTCCTTGGGGTGCTTGCCGGCCGTGGTGGCCGACAGGAGCATGGTCTCGTCGTCGAGGTAGGCGGCGACGGAGCCGGCGGCCTGACGGGCGAGGCGCCCGGTCTCGAACCGGACGGTGCGGGTGCCGAAGCGACCGTTGTCGATCGTGGCCTCGGCGAACTGGATCTCGGGACCCTCCACGGGTGCCCTCCCTTTCTCGAAGCGCCGCCCGGGTAGCCCTGTCGAGGGTTCCGGTCCGTGCCCCGGCGCGTGGCGCGGGGGCTCCGGTCGCACTCGACGCTCGGCGGTCTTCGATCGAGGTCCACGGCGGTTCCCGTGCGCTCCGTCCGGGGACGGGGCCGAGGGGTCCGTGAGCCACTACCGAGGACCGAACGAGAGGCCGGCGGCGCGGTGGGTGGTGTGCGGCTGGGTGGTGCTCAGCCGGGGTGTGACGGGTACATCACACCAGACCAGCCCGGTCCCCGCAGGGACCGGGCTGGCGGTGTCGTGTCAGCGACGCAGACCGAGGCGCTCGATGAGGCTGCGGTAGCGGTTGATGTCGACCTTCTGCAGGTAGCCGAGCAGGCGACGGCGCTGGCCGACGAGGAGGAGCAGACCACGACGGCTGTGGTGGTCGTGCTTGTGCTCCTTGAGGTGCTCGGTGAGGTCCTTGATGCGCTGCGTGAGGAGCGCGATCTGCACCTCGGGCGAACCGGTGTCGCCCTCGCTCGTCGCGTACTCGGTCATGATGCGCTGCTTCGTGGCAGTGTCGAGCGGCACGGTTCTCCTTCGGGTTCGTTGCGCGGTGCGCCGGGACGGATCTCCCGGGGCTCTCTCTGTCCGCGGCCGGTCAGACGGCGCACCCATCCTAGCAGCGCGCGGGCTCGCTCCCCGCATCGGCCCGCACGCCGCGGTCCGCCCCGCCGCCCGCGAGGAGCCGGGCGGCGGAGCGGACCCGAGGGCTCAGGCCCCGTCGTGGCCCGCCGGCCGGCCGTCGACGGTGCGGAACGTCGTCCCGTCGTCGAGGACGAGCACACCCGCGAAGCGCAGCAGGTCCACGAGGGTCGTGATCATCCGTCCGTCCTCGAAGCGCACACCGCTCGCCGGCGTCCATCCCGTCGCGCTGCGCAGGTACGACGTCTCGTCCTCGCGCAGGAGGTAGACGAACGTCTCGCACACGACACGGCTGCCGACCTCACCGAGGAACGCGCCGTTGCCCTGGACCTCCGCCTCGCGCAGGACGTAGTACCACAGCGGGGTGCCGGCCCCTCCCGTCGCCTCGTCGAGCATGGCGAGGGCGGCCCCGACGGCCGCGTCCTCCCCGGCCAGCTCCGCGCGCGAGAGAGGCGTCAGCCCGAGCTCCTCCGCGACGGCCTCGCCCGTGGGCAGCGCGAGCGCGTACCCGCGCAGGAGGTTGCGGCGCGCCAGGTGCTTCAGGAGCCTGACCACCGCGTCCCCCGGCGGGTCGAGCTCGGGGTCCGGGCTCTCGTTGGGCAGGTCGTCGAGCCCGCTCGCGAGGAACGGGTCGATCCTGTGCGCCTTGCGCAGCGCGGCCGGGTCGCCCTTGTCGACGAAGCGCGCCCAGTCGATCGGCCAGTTCGACGGGATGAACTCGCGCGCGCCGCCCCCCTTGGACGTGAACCGGAAGAGGTCGCCCAGGCTCGCGAGCCGGGTCGGGTCGAACTGCCCGGCGTCGTCCAGACCGTCGAAGTTGAGGTTGTAGTCGTACCCGGCGCGCACCATCGAGTGGCCGAACCGGAACGCCGCCACCGCGAACTCGAGCGGCATGGAGACGCGCCGGCGCGGGCGGTACAGCAGGGCGTGCTCGACCAGCACCGCGTCGAGGACGCCCGGCTTGGTGAGCGTGCGCAGGTAGTCGTGCAGCACCAGCCACTGGTAGTGGAAGCGCACGAGCTCCTGCGCACGGTCGAACACGGCCTGCTCGTCGACGGCGAGCCAGGGCTCGACCCGCTTGACCCAGTCGACGACGGCGTTGTGGAACCGGATCATCGCCGTGTGGAGCTGCGCCACGACGAGGTTCTCGTCGTTGCGCCCGTCCGGGATCAGCGGGCTGCCGACCTTGTGCTGCTCCGTCGCGGGGTCCTCGAGGTCCTGCTCCTGGATGCGGGGCAGGTCGCGCTGCGCGTCGTCACCGGGCGGCACGAGCGCGAAGGGGCCGATCGGGTCCGTCGACACGCGTCCGAGCGCCAGCTTCGCCGAGTGCGGGACGTACGCGGCCTCGCTCCGCGTGGGCAGCGCGTCCGCGGGCGGACGGTCCAGCTGCGGCCCGGACCCGTAGAGGCTGTCGAGGTTGAGCGCCGGGTGCCGCCCGTTGTGCAGGCTCGCCACCACGACGTCGGGTGCGAAGACCCGGAAGGGCGAGTCCACGATGTCTCCGAGCACCTGGTCCCCGGGCGTCGGTTCCTCCTGGGGACCCGGCGGCTTGTCGCGGCCGTTCGTGTTGAGCGTGATGTCGTGGTCGATGAACTGGCCCCAGTAGGTGTAGACGGCGGGTGCGGAGGAGTCGAACCCCACCGGGGTGGGTTCGGCCATCGCCGTCCCGAGCGCCTCGAGAGCCGCCTTGACGGCGTCGATCGTGGCCTGGTCCCCCGACGGGAGGTGGCGTGCGGGGAACGCGGCCCGCAGGTCGCGGAACAGGTAGTCGAACGGCGTCGTGGCGTCGAAGCGTCCGGTCTCGACGTCGGCGCGCACCGCCGCCTCGGTCCCGGGCAGGAACGGCGCCACGGACAGCCGCGGGTCGCCGTCGGACTCCGCGTGCGCGACCGTCGGGACGAAGACGTGACCGTGGCCGACTGCTCGGACGGTGCGGCCCACGGGGTCCTGGGCCAGGTCCTCGGGACCCGCGGGGGGCGGGCCGGCAGGGTGGGACGTGTCGGTCGGGTGAGCCACCATGGCTCTGCCTCTCTGTGGGAGGTCGTGCGGCCCGCGCGCGGGCCGCCGAGCGCCCCGCCGGCGGCTCGCGCTCGCGCAGGGGCGTGTGCGACCGCGCCCCCCTGGACTGCGGCCCGGGGATCGCGCGGCCGCGACGGACGCCGTGCACGACGGCGCCGCTCACCCGGAGGGAGGGCGCGGCACCCGGGCCCGTGACAGGCGACCGGCGCGTACGCGCGCGGGTGCGGGTCGACGCGCGCGCGGGCGGCGGGGTCAGCGCGCGCGGCGCACGTGCGTGGCGACCGCGAGCGCCACGGCGGCGGCGAGCGCCTGGGCGAGGACGGCGGCCCAGCCCGCGGTGCCCACGAGCAGGGCGACCCCGAGCGGGACGGCGCCGAGGACCGCGAGGTCGGGCCCCTTGCGCAGCACGGCGGCGGCGCCCGTGGGCAGGCCGCCCGCGGGCGTCGCGAGCAGCGGGCCGCCCCAGTCCGGGGGCTCGCGGTAAGCGCTGCGCACCGCGGCCCCGCCCTGCACGACGGCGGCGAGCGCGGCCAGGGCGGCCCACCGCGCGTCCCCCGTCGCGACGACGAGCGGCGCGGCCCCCGCGAGGAGGCACACGGCGGCCGTGAGGGTGGGCACGACCGCGCGCGCGAGCCGGGTCCGGCGCGCGCCGAGCGGGACGAGGGCGTCGACGACGGGCGCCATCTCCGCGGTGCGCGCGCCCTCGGCCCCGAGCACGGCGGCGCCGAGGCCGGCCACGACCAGCACACCGAGGAGCCCGAGCCCGGAGCCGAGGCCGGGGACCTGCTGCGCGACGACGGTCAGCGCGCCGAGGCCGACGAGCTGCGCGAGCGCGGAGGGGCTGCGGCGGAGGAGCACCAGGTCGGCCGCGACGACGGCGCCGAACGGGCCCCGCACGGCCCCGAACCGCCGCGGCCGCCGGACGCGCACCCGGGCTGCGCCCGCCCGGCGCAGGGCGCGGCCGAGGTCGCGCGTGTCGACCGAGAGCACGGCGCCGCCCACCTGGTCCGCGACCGCGCTCTGCGCGCGCAGGACGGTCGCGCCGAGCGACTCCAGCCCCCGCCACCAGCGCAGCACGAGGACCGCGGCGACCGCGAGGAGCCCGACCGCGACGAGCGGGGGCGCGGCGAGCGCGGGCAGCCCGGGGCGTCCGGCGGCGACGAGCGCGAGGCCCGCCACCGGCACGGCCGCGACGGCGACGTCGCTCGCCCGCGCGAGCACGGCCGCGCCGCGGGGCGACGGCTGCGCGAGCCCCGCGACCGTGACCAGCAGGAGGCCGAGCGTGCCGCCCGTGAGCACGGCCCGCAGCGACGGGCCGGCGTCGAGACCGGCGGCGACCGCGACGACCGCGGTCCCGACCGCGCCGACGACGCCGCCGAGCAGCACCGCCCGGACGAACGACGGCACGACGAGCCCGCGCCGGTCCGCCGGCGTGGGCACCCACCAGCGCACGCCCGCGCTGCCCGCGCCCACCGGCCCGAGCCGCACGGCCGTCCCCGCGAGGAACGCGAGCAGCGCGGCCGTCCCGAGCGCCTGGACCCCGCCCGGCCCGAGCACCTGCCCCGAGCCGGTCGCGGCCCCGGCGTCGAGCGACGAGCGCAGCATCGTCGCGATCCCGACCACCCAGACCGTGGCGAGCGCGACGGACACGACCGCGTACGCGACGTCGACGACGATCTCCCCCGGTCCGGCGTCGGCGCGCGCCGCCGCGGCGCGCGCGGTCAGGCGCCGCAGCTCGCGGCCGGTGAGCAGCTCGTCGGGGTCGGTCCGCGGCGCGTGCACCGCGGCGCCCGGACCGTCGTCGCGGCCCGCGCGTCGTGTCGACCCGGGAGCTCCGTCGGGGCGGCGCGCGTCGGCCACCGTCAGCGCACCGCCAGGAGCGCGTCGTGCGCGTCCGCCGGGTCCAGCGCGACGCACGCGTCCTCGCCGACGAGCAGACCGCGCGCGCCGGTCCGGGCGACGAGGTCGGGGTCGTGCGTCGCGAGGACCACCGCGACGCCGTCCCGGGCGTCGTCGACGAGCAGGCCCGCGAGCCGCTCGCGCATCCCCGGGTCGAGGCGCTGCTCGGGCTCGTCGAGCACGAGCAGCTCGCGCGGGCGCGCGAACCCCGACGCGAGGAGGAAGCGGCGGCGCTGGCCCGACGAGAGCGCCGACGGCAGCGCGCCCGCCTGGTCGGCGATCCCGAACCGGTCGAGGAGGGCGTCGACGACGGCGCCCGCCCGGGCCACGCCGTGCCCGCGCGCGACGAGCACGAGGTGCTCGCGCACGGTGAGCGCGGGGAAGAACGCGTCGTCGTCGAGCACGCCCGCGACGCGCGCGCGGAAGTCCCGCTCGCGCTCGTCGACGTCGCGCCCGAACGCTCGCACGACGCCGCCGAGCGGCGCCTGCAGGCCGAGGACCGTGCGCAGGAGCGTCGACTTGCCGCTGCCGTTCGCCCCGATGACGACCACGAGGTCGCCGGGCGCCACCGTGAGGTCGACGGGCGCGCAGACCGCGACGTCCGCGTAGCCGACGCGCAGACCGCGCGCCTCGAGGACGGGAGCCGAGGACGGCACCGTCAGGCCTCGGTCGCGGGCCCCGTGGACCCCGCGTCCGCGGCGAGGATCTCGCGGGCGCGCGCGACGTCGTCGTGCATCTGGGCGACGAGGGGCTCGATCCCGTCGAAGCGCAGCGTGGGGCGCAGCCGCTCGACGAGCTCCAGGACGACGTCCTCGTCGTAGAGGTCGAGGTCCGCGCGGTCGAGCACGTAGGCCTCGACGCGGCGCTCCACCCCGTCGAACGTCGGGTTGGTCCCGATCGAGATCGCGGCCGGGAGCCGCACGTCCGGGTGCCCGGGGTCGGCGCTCGCGAGCTGGGGCCGCTCGAGCCAGCCCGCGTACACGCCGTCGGCGGGAACCATGCCGCTGATCGCGCCGAGGTTCGCCGTGGGGAAGCCGAGCTCGCGGCCGCGCGCGTCGCCGTGCACGACCGTGCCGCGCACGCGGTGCGCCCGCCCGAGGATGCGCGCGGCCTCGCGCACGTCGCCCGCCGCGAGCAGCGCGCGCACGCCCGTGGAGGACCACCGCACCTGCGAGTCACCGGGAGTCGCCTCGTCGGTGACGGGCACCCCCTGGTGCTGGCCGACGTCGTCGATCGCCACGACGTCGAAGCCGTGGCGCGCGCCGAGCTCGACCATCGTCGCCATGGTGCCCGCGTTGTCGCGCCCGAACCGGACGTCGTGCCCGACGACGACGGCCCCGGCGTGCAGCCCGTCGACGAGGTAGGTGCGCACGAACTCCTCGGGGGTCTGGCGCGCGAAGTCGAGCGTGTACTCGACGAGCAGGACGGCGTCGAGACCCGTCCCCGCGAGCAGCTCGACCCGGTCGGCGATGCCCGTGATGAGCTCGGGCGCGCTCTCGGGGCGGTGCACGACGGCCGGGTGCGGGTGGAACGTCACCGCCACGGCGCGCGCGTCGCGCTCGCGGGCGAGGTCGACGATCCGACCGAGCACCTGGGCGTGGCCGCGGTGGACGCCGTCGAAGTTGCCGATCGTCACGACCGACGGGCCGAAACCCGGGGGAACCTGGCTGAGGTCCGTCCACAGGTGCACGCGAGAACTCCTCAGGTGAGCGGGTGGCCGGCGACGTGCGGCCCGGGCGGGCCGACCGCGCCGCCGGAGGTCGGGCGGGCCGCCGGGGAGACGTCGGCACCGCGCTGGACAAGACTGCCACGCCCGGCGCCCGGCGCCGAACCGGAGGGTCAGGCGGGGGCGAGCACGAGCACGGGTCGCGCGAGGCCCGCGCCGCCGCGGCGGGTGTCCTCGACGAGCGCGACGAGCTCGCCCGCCGGGGAGATCGCCGCCGTCGTCCCGGGCGCCCCCGTCGCGGGGACCCACTGCCCGTACGACAGCGCCGTCGCCTCCGGCGCGGTGAGCTCGCGCACGGGGAACGTCGCGCGCGCGGCGTCGGCGAGGGGCAGCGTCGCGAGGACGCCGTCCCGGTCCGCCTGCGCCTCGAGGTCCTCGAGCGTCGAGGCGACGTCGAGCCCGTAGCCGCCCACGCGCGTGCGGCGCAGCGCCGTGAGGTGCCCGCCGACCCCGAGGGCGTCGCCGAGGTCGCGCGCGAGGGCGCGCACGTACGTGCCCGAGGACACGGTCACGGCGACGTCCACGTCGAGCGCGGGTGGCGCGTCGTCGGGCAGACCGGCCTCGCCCGGCGCCACGGGACGCACGTCGAGGACGTCGAAGCGCGAGACGACGGCGGGCCGCGCGGCGAGCGCGACGTCCTCGCCCGCGCGGGCCCGGGCGTAGGCGCGCTTCCCGTCGACCTTGATCGCGCTCACCGTGCTCGGCACCTGGAGGATCTCTCCCGTGAGGTCGGCGACCGCGCGGTCGAGGTCGGCGCGCGCGACGCCGGACGCGTCGGCCGCGGCGACGAGCTCGCCCTCGGCGTCGTCGGTCGTCGTGGCGGCGCCGAGCCGGATCGTCGCGTCGTAGTCCTTGTCCGCGCCGACGACGTACGTGAGGAGCTTCGTCGCGCGGCCGACGCCGAGCACGAGCACGCCCGTGGCCATCGGGTCGAGCGTGCCGGCGTGGCCGACCTTGCGCGTGCCCGCGAGGCGTCGGGCGCGCCCCACGACGTCGTGGCTCGTCCACCCGCCCGGCTTGTCGACGACGACCAGGCCGTCGGGCGCGGTCGGCCGACGCGGGGCACGGTCGCGCGGGCCCTCGGTACGCGCGCTCATCGGGCCTCCCCCGCCGCCGCGCGGCCGGGACCGTCCGACGGGTCGACCGTGCACCGCACGAGCACCGCGAGCACCGGGTCGTCGTCCGCGTGGGCCGGGGCCTGGACGGCGAACAGCGTGTTGAGCAGCATGCCGCGCGCCACGAAGTCCCGCGCCTCCTCGTCGCTCGCCCCGGCGCGCGTGCGGTACAGGTCGAACGCGCGGGCCAGCACCTCGCGCGCCCGGGTGCCGAGCACCGGGTCGGAGCCGAGCACGAACCCGTGCATGAGGACGCGGAGCTGGTCCGGGTCGGCGATGAGCCGCGTGTACGCCTCGCCCATCGCCGACTTCGCGCCGGGGCCGGGCGGGACGGCCTCGAACCGCGCGACGATCTCGCTCGCGACGCGGTCGAACACCTCGCGGAACAGCTCCTCCTTGGTCCCGAACAGCCGCACGACGTACGGCTGGGACACCTGCGCCGCGCGCGCGACCTGGTCGGTGCTCGTGCCCGCGTAGCCGCCCCGGGCGAACACCGCGGTCGCCGCGTCGAGGATCTGCTCGCGGCGCTCGTCGCGCGTCATGCGCCGGGCCGGTGCGTCGGAGGTCATGGTTGACAGGTTATCAGTCGATAACTAGCGTCGCTCAGGTAGTAATCAATCAATGCTTACAGTCTGGGAGGCCTCGGCCATGTCACTCCCCTCGACCCACGTCGCGCCCGGTCGCGCGACCGTCGCGGACGCCCCGGAGCGCCGCCCGCCCGCCGCGGACACGCCCACCGCCCCGCGCGCGACGGAGCGCCGCCCGCGGCCCGTCGCGCTCGCCCTCGCCGCGGCGTCGCTGCCCATGTTCATGGCGACGCTCGACAACCTCGTCGTCACCGGGGCGCTGCCCGTGATCTCCGAGGCGCTCCGGCCGACCGTCGAGCAGCTCCAGTGGTTCGTCAACGCGTACACGCTCGCCTTCGCCACGCTCATGCTGCCCGCGGCCGCGCTCGGCGACCGCCTCGGCCGGCGCCGCGTCTTCGTCGGCGGCATCGCGCTGTTCACGCTCGCCTCGGCGGCCGCCGCCCTCGCCGACACCCCGGGCGCGCTCGTCGCGGCCCGCGCGGTCCAGGGCGCGGGCGCGGCCGCGATCTTCCCGCTGTCGCTCACCCTCCTCGTCGGGGCGGTCCCGGCCGCGCGCCGCGCGCTCGCGATCGGCGTCTGGGGCGGCGTCTCCGGCCTCGGCGTCGCCCTCGGCCCCCTCGTGGGCGGCGCCGTCGTCGAAGGGCTGAGCTGGCAGGCGATCTTCTGGCTCAACGTTCCGGTCGCGGCCGTCGGCGTGCCCCTCGTGGTCGCCGCGCTGCGCGAGTCCTTCGGCCGCCGGCAGCCGTTCGACGTGCCCGGCCTGCTCCTCGCCGGCGGCGGTGTCCTGCTCGCCGTGTGGGGCATCGTCGACGCCGAGCGGCGCGGCTGGGGCTCGGCCGCGACCCTCGCGACGCTCGCCGCCGCGGTGACGCTCCTCGTGCTCTTCGTCGTGCGGGAGTCCCGCACGGCGCACCCGCTCGTCCCGTTGCGCCTGTTCCGCTCGCGCAGCTTCAGCGCCGCCAACGTCGCGAGCCTCGCGTTCGCGGTCGGGATGTTCGGCGCGGTGTTCCTGCTCACCCAGTTCCTCCAGGTGGGCCAGGGCTACTCCCCGCTTGAGGCCGGCGTCCGGACCCTCCCCTGGACGGCCGCGCCCATGGTCGTCGCGCCGCTCGCGGGCGTGCTCGCATCCCGGGTCGGCGTGCGCCCGCTCGTCGTCACCGGCCTCGCGCTGCAGACCGTCGCGCTCGGCTGGATGGCCCTCCTCGTGGACGCCGACCCGAGCGCCTACGGCACGCTCGTCCCGGCGTTCGTCCTCGCCGGGGTCGGCATGGGCCTGACGTTCGCACCCGTCGCGACGGCGGTGCTCGCCGAGGTCGCGGACGCCGACCACGCGACCGCGAGCAGCGTCAACGCGACCCTGCGGGAGATCGGCGTCGCGCTCGGAGTCGCCCTGCTCACCGCGGTGTTCCTCGCCGCGGGCGGCGCGCTCACGCCGACCGCCTTCGCGACCGGGCTGGTCCCGGCCCTCGTCGTCGGGACCGTCGTGCTCGCCGTCGCGACCGCCGCCGCGCTCTTCCTCCCGCGGGGCGCCGGACGCTGACCGCGCCCCGGGCACGACGAAGGGCCGGTGATCGCACGCGCTGCGTGCCGCCACCGGCCCTTCGTCCGCGGTCGGCGAGGTCAGCCCTCGTCCGCCTCGTCGTCCTCCGCCGTGCGGTACGGGTCCGCGTCCCCGGCGAAGGTCTTCCCCTCGCGCAGGGCCGCGAGCTCCGCGTCGCGGCGCCGTGCCTCGACGAGCGCGGCGTCGAGGTGCGCGGCCGTCTCGGGGACCGAGTCCAGGTGGAACTCGATCGTCGGCGTCAGGCGGATCCCCGTCTGCTTGCCGACCTCGGACCGGATGAGGCCCTTCGCGCTCTCGAGCGCCGCGGCCGTCCCGGCCCGCTCCTCGTCCGAGCCGTAGACCGTGTAGAACACCGAGGCGTTCTGCAGGTCGCCCGTGACGCGCACGTCCGTCACGGTGACGAACCCGAGGCGCGGGTCCTTGATCCGCGTGTCGAGGAGCTGCGCGACGATCTCCTTGATGCGGTCGGCGAGCTTCCTCGCCCGAGGGTTGTCGACCATGTCTTCTTCCTTTCGTGCCGAGCGTTCCGGCCACCGGCGACGACGGACGCCGACGTGCCCCGGGTGGAGAGACGCCCGGGGGCGGCCACGAACCGTGACCGCCCCCGGGCGTGACGAACGTCAGGAGCGCGGCTTCTCGCGCATCTCGAACGTCTCGATCGTGTCGCCGACCTGGAGGTCGTTGAACGAGCCCAGACCGATACCGCACTCGAAGCCCTCGCGGACCTCGGTCGCGTCGTCCTTGAACCGCTTGAGCGACTCGACCGTGAGGTTGTCCCCGATGACCTTGCCGTCGCGCAGGACCCGCGCCTTGGCGTTGCGGCGGATCTCGCCCGAGCGGACGATCGACCCGGCGATGTTGCCGAACTTCGAGGAGCGGAAGATCTCGCGGATCTCCGCGGTGCCCAGCTGGGCCTCCTCGTACTCCGGCTTGAGCATGCCCTTGAGCGCGGCCTCCACGTCCTCGATCGCCTGGTAGATGATCGAGTAGAAGCGGACGTCGACGCCCTCGCGCTCGGCCAGGTCCTCGACGCGCTCGCCGTACTTCACGTTGAAGCCGATGATGATCGCGTTGTCGACCGTCGCGAGGTTGACGTCGTTCTGCGTGATGGCACCCACACCGCGGTGGATGACGCGCAGCTGGACCTCGTCGCCCACGTCGATCTTGAGCAGCGCGTCCTCGAGGGCCTCGACGGCACCGGACACGTCGCCCTTGAGGACGAGGTTGAGGGTCTCGACCTTGCCCTGCTGGAGGGCCTGCGTGAAGTCCTCGAGGCTGATGCGCTTGCGGCGCTTGGCCAGGAGGGCGGCGCGCTCGGCGGCCTCGCGCTTCTCGGCGATCTGGCGCGCGGTGCGCTCGTCGGGCGCCACGAGGAACGTGTCGCCCGCGCTCGGCACCGACGCGAGACCGAGCACGAGGACCGGACGGGCGGGGCCCGCCTCGGTCACGGCGTTGCCGTGCTCGTCGAACATCGCGCGGACGCGGCCGTGGGCCGTGCCGGCGACGATCGCGTCACCGACGTGCAGCGTGCCGGACTGGACCAGGACGGTCGCGACGGCGCCGCGGCCCTTGTCCAGGTTCGCCTCGATGGCGACACCGCGCGCGTCCTTGTCCGGGTTGGCGCGCAGGTCGAGCGAGGCGTCCGCCGTGAGCAGGACGGCCTCGAGGAGGTCGTCGATGCCCATGTTCTGCTTCGCGGACACGTCGACGAACATCGTGTCGCCGCCGTACTCCTCGGCCACCAGGTTGTACTCGGTGAGCTGCTGGCGGATCTTGGCGGGGTTGGCCCCCTCCTTGTCCACCTTGTTGACCGCGACCACGATCGGCACGTCCGCCGCCTGGGCGTGGTTGAGCGCCTCGATCGTCTGCGGCATCACGCCGTCGTCCGCGGCCACCACGAGGATCGCGATGTCCGTGACCTGGGCACCACGGGCACGCATGGCGGTGAACGCCTCGTGACCCGGGGTGTCGATGAACGTGATGGCCCGCTCGGTGCCCTCGTGCTCGTGGCGCACCTGGTACGCACCGATGTGCTGGGTGATGCCGCCGGCCTCGCCCGCGACGACGTCCGTCTGGCGGATCGCGTCGAGGAGCTTGGTCTTTCCGTGGTCGACGTGACCCATGACCGTGACGACCGGCGGACGAGCCATCAGCTCGTCGTCGCCCTCCGCCTCGAGCTCGGCGTCCAGGTCGATGTCGAAGGACCCGAGCAGCTCGCGGTCCTCCTCCTCGGCCGAGACCATCTCGATGACGTAGCCGAGCTCGGCCGCGAGGGTCCCGAAGGTGTCCTCGTCGAGCGACTGCGTCGCCGTCGCCATCTCACCGAGGTGGAACAGGACGGTCACGAGGCTCGCGGGGTTCGCGTCGATCTTGTCGGCGAAGTCGTTGAGCGAGGAGCCGTGGCGCAGGCGCACGACGGTCGAGCCGTTCCCGCGGGGAACCTGCACGCCGCCGAGCGACGGCGCCTGCATCTGCTCGAACTCCTGGCGCTTCGCGCGCTTCGACTTGCGCCCGCGGACCGGACGACCGCCGGCGCGCCCGAAGGCGCCCTGCGTGGAACCACGACCCGCGCCACCGCGGCCGCCGCCACCGGGACGACCGGCGAAGCCGCCGCCGGGGGCACCGCCACCGGGACGACCGCCAAAGCCGCCGCCACCGCCGCGACCTCCGCCGCCACCGCCCGGACGACCACCGGGAGCGGGACGCTCACCGGGGCGACCGATGGAGGTGCGGCCGGGCATCATGCCCGGGTTGGGGCGGGGGCCGCCGGGGCGCGGGGCGGGACGCGGCCCGCCCGGACGGGGACCGCCCGGACGGTCGCCGGACGCCGCCGCGGCACCCTCGGTGCGCTCGGGACGCTGGCCGGGCCGGGGCATGCCCTGGCTCGACGCGAACGGGTTGTTGCCCGGGCGCGGGGCGCCGGGACGCGGGCCGCCCTGCCGGGGCATGCCCTGGCTCGGGGCGAACGGGTTGTTGCCCGGGCGCGGCGCGCCGGGACGCGCACCCGAGCCACCGGGACGGGGCGCGGGCGCGTTCGTGCCGCCACCCGGCTTGGGGGTCGCGGTGGGCTTCTTCTGCCCCGGCGCGGGCGCGGGACGCTGCGCGGCGGGGGCCTGCGGTGCCGGGGCCTGAGAGGCCGGGGCGGCAGGGGTCGGGGCCTGCGGCTCCGCGGGACGCGGGGCGGCGGGAGCGGGAGCCGGCGCCGAGGGCGCGGCGGGCTCGGCCTTGGCCGCGGGCTTCGGGGCCGGCTTCGGCGCGGCCGGACGGGCGGGGGCGGGTGCCGCCGCGGGCTTGCTCGCGCCGCCGCCCCCGGCGGGGAAGGCGTCGCGCAGCTTGCGGACCACCGGTGGCTCGATGGTCGAGGATGCCGAGCGGACGAACTCACCGAGCTCCGTCAGCTTGGTCATGATGGTCTTGCTCTCCACCCCGAGCTCCTTCGCGAGCTCGTAGACGCGGACCTTTGCCACAACTCTCCTGTCTCGGCCCGCCCCGGACAGGGAGGACCGTCGTTAGTGCTGGGTGCTCATCGCTGGGTACTCATCGGGTGCCCATCGGCTTCTAACCCGCTTCCTTGTCGACGTGTCGTGCAGTGCGGTCCCGCGGGACGGGACCGTGACGCATGGCTCAGCCGTGCTCCTCCGCCTGCGCCTCGATCACGGTGCGGACCGCGGCGAGGTCGAGGGGCCCCGCGACGCGCAGGGCCCGCGGGACGGCCCGCCGGCGTTCCGCCGCCTCGAGGCACCGGGTCGACGCGTGGAGCCACGCACCGCGACCCGGCAGCGACCGCCCGGCGTCCACCACGAGCCGCGGCTCGTCGGTGCTCGCGCCGGACCGGTCGAGGACCAGACGGAGAAGAGCTGACCGCAGGTCGCGCTCCCGGCATCCGACGCACGTGCGGACAGGACCCGGGCCCGTCGGGACGGGGCGGGTCGTGGTGTCCGGGGGCATGGTCGAGGTGCGGGCGCGCGGCCCGGTCGATGACAGTCTACCGCGCCGACCCGTCATCCGTGACCGTTCCACGCCCGGCGACTACCGGTCGGCAGTGCGAGGACCTGCGGGAGCGGCCCCGTCCGACCCCTCGGCCGGCGCGCCGCCCTCGTCCGAGCGGATGTCGATGCGCCAGCCCGTGAGCTTGGCGGCGAGGCGGGCGTTCTGCCCCTCCTTGCCGATCGCGAGCGAGAGCTGGAAGTCCGGGACGACGACGCGCGCGGCGCGAGCCGCCTCGTCGACGACCGTGACGGAGGACACACGCGCCGGGGACAGCGCGTTGGCCACGAACTGGGCCGGGTCGTCGCTGTGGTCGACGATGTCGATCTTCTCCCCGTGCAGCTCGGCCATGACGGCCCGCACGCGGGAGCCCATCGGACCGATGCACGCACCCTTGGCCCCCAGGCCCGGGACGCGCGACCGCACCGCGACCTTGGTGCGGTGGCCCGCCTCGCGGGCGATCGCGGTGATCTCGACCGATCCGTCCGCGACCTCGGGCACCTCGAGCTCGAAGAGCTTGCGCACGAGGTTCGGGTGCGTCCGGCTCAACGTGATCTGCGCGCCCTTCATTCCCCGCGCGACCTCGAGCACGTACGCGCGCAGACGCTCGCCGTGCACGTACTCCTCGGTCGGCACCTGCTCGTGGGGCGGGAGCACGGCCTCCGTGCCGCCGACGTCGACGAGCACGACGCGCGGGTCGCGCCCCTGCTGGATGACGCCCGCGAGGACCTCGCCCTCCTTGCCGCGGAACGTGCCGAGGATCTGGTCGTCCTCCGCGTCGCGCAGTCGCTGCACGATGACCTGACGCGCCGTCGACGTGGCGATCCGGCCGAAGTCGGCCGGGGTGTGGTCGAACTCGGGACCGTACTCGACCGGGCCGCGCGGCGCGTCGGGGTCGTCGGACTCGGGCGCGGGCAGCTCCTCGCGCGCCCACACCGTCACGTGCCCCGTCTTGCGGTCGAGCTCGACGCGCGCGCGGGTGTACGCGTCCGGGGTCCGGTGGTAGGCCGACAGCAGGGCCTGCTCGATCGCGGCGACCAGGACGTCGAGGCTGATGTCCCTCTCGCGCTCCAGCAGGCGCAGCGCGCTCATGTCCACGTCCATCGTCAGGCCTCCTCGTCGTGGGCGGTCGTGTCGTCGGTCGAGGCGTCGTCCGCGTCGTCGAGCCCGGGCAGGTCGGCCTCGAGCGCACGCTTGAGCTCGACCTCCACGTGGCCACGGACGACGTCCGCCAGGGGCACGACGCGCTCCGTCACGACCCCGCGCTTGCCGGGGACGTCCAGGTGCAGCTCGGTCTCGACCGGGGAGCCGGACCGCAGGCGCCCCTCGACCGTGCCGCCGTCGGCGAGCACGAGGCGCACGAGACGGCCGCGCGCGCGCCGGAAGTGGCGCGGCTCGGTGAGCGGGCGGTCGGTGCCGGGCGTGGAGACCTCGAGCGTGTACGCACCGTGGAGCCGGTCGACCGCGTCGAGCGCGGTCGAGATCGGGCGCGTCGCCTCGGCCACGGTGTCGAGGTCGAGGTTGCCCTCGACGTCGTCCGGGAGGTCGAGGACGACCCGCACCACCGACCGCGCGCCGGCGCGCGACACCGCGACGTCCTCGAGGTGGAGTCCTGCGTCGCGGACCGCGGGCTCGACGGCCTCGCGGACGCTCTCGCGGAGCGCGTGCGTCGCCGCGTCGCCTCCTGATGCCTTGCCGGGCTGACCGCCCGCCTGCCCTGCCATCACTCAGCTCCTGTCCGTGTCCCACGCCGGGTACCCAGACGACCGGTGTGTTGTTGTCGCGGTTCTCCCGGCGATCCGCTCGCCGGGACGTTCGACCGGGGACCAGCCTAACGACTCGCAGGCCCCGAACGTGACATCATCGCCCCCGATGACTCCCCACGCGACCCCGGACGACGCCGCGGCACGGCCCCGACGGCCCCGCGCGGCCCGCACGAGCCGCCGGGCGCACGCCGTCGTGCCGGTGCTCGCGGCGGTCCTCGCGACGAGCGTCCTGGCGGCCGGGTGCGGCGTCCGCCTCGAGACGCCGCCGCCCGCCGAGCCCTCCCCCGACGCGGTCGAGACGGCGCGCGCGGGCGCCGTGGACGACGCGCTCGCGGTCGCCGGTCTCGTGGCGGACGTCACGCCGCTCGTCACCGACCCGGCGGCCCTGGAGGTGCTCGAGCAGGCGTCCACGTTCGCGACGCAGCACGCCGACGCGCTCGGCGGCGTCTACGACTCGGGCCTGGGCGACCTCCTCGACCCCGACGACGGCGCGTCGGAGGGTGCGGACGGCGCACCGGACGAGCCCGCGCCGGAGGAGGCCGCGACCGATGGCGTCACGACAGGCGACGTCGCGACCGACGACGTGGTCGCGGCGCTCGTCGACGCCGCGCAGCGCGCCGGCGCCTCGGCCGACGTCGTGCCCGACGCCGGGCTCGCGCGCCTCCTCGCGTCCGTCGCCGCGTCCGAGCACCTCACGGCGCAGCGGCTCGCCGCGGTCACCGGCTCGACCGTCCCGGACGCCGCGGTCCCGCCCGCGCCCGTCGTCGAGGACGCGCCGGCGGGGGTCGGCGCCGCGGACCTCGCGACGCTCGTCGAGAGCGAGGACGCCGCCGGGTACGGCTACGAGGTGCGCGCGGCCCAGACCGACGGGGACGTGCGCACCGCCGCCGTCGCGCGCGCGGCCGAGCACCGGGCGCGCGCCCAGGCGTGGGCGGTGGTCGCGGGCACCGACGGGACCGCGCAGGACCCGCGGCGCGTCGCCTACGCGCTCCCCGACGACCAGGACGCCGCCGCGCTCGCGCGTCAGGTCGAGTCCGACCTCGCGCAGGCGTACGCGAGCCTCGTCGCCACCGCCGCCGCGTCGTCACGGTCCGCCGCGGTCGCGCTCCTCGCGGAGACGTGGGCGAGCGCGGTCGCGTGGGGCGCCGAGCCCGTCGCGTTCCCCGGGCTCCCGGAGCGGGCCGCGGGCTGACGCCCGCAGGTGCCGCCGCAGGACCGACACCACGACGACGCCGACGCCGACACGGGTGATGCCACCAAGGTGACGCCACGAGGGTGACGCGATGTGGGTGACGCCGCGGCGCGGGAGGACCGGCGCACCGGTCCCCCCGCGGCGCGTCAGCCGAGCAGCTCGGCCACGCGGGCCGTGACGTGCTCGACGGCGTCCGCGACGGGCACCTGGACCGACTCGCCCGCGCGCGGGCGGACCTCGACGACGCCGTCGGCGAGGCCGCGGCCCACGACGAGCAGGAGCGGCACGCCGAGCAGCTCGGCGTCCTTGAACTTCACGCCGGGCGAGACCTTGGGACGGTCGTCGTAGACGACCTCGACGCCCCGGGCCGTGAGCTCGGTCGCGAGGCGCTCGGCCTCCTCGAACACGCTCGCGTCCTTGCCCGTGGCGAGCACGTGCACGTGCGCCGGCGCGACGTGCGCGGGCCACGCGAGCCCGGCGTCGTCGTGGTTGGCCTCCGCGAGCGCCGCGAGCACGCGCGTGACGCCGATGCCGTACGAGCCCATGGTCACGACGACCTGCTTGCCGTTCTCGTCGAGCACGGTGAGGCCGAGCGCCTGGGCGTACTTGCGCCCGAGCGCGAAGATGTGGCCGATCTCGATGCCTCGCGCGAGCTCGAGCGGGCCCGACCCGTCGGGCGCGGGGTCGCCCGCGCGCACCTCGGCGGCCTCGACGGTGCCGTCGGCGGCGAAGTCCCGCTCGGCCACGAGGTCGAACACGTGCTTGCCGGGCTCGTTCGCTCCGGTGATCCAGCGCGTGCCCGCGACGACGCGCGGGTCGAGGAGGTAGCGCACCGAGTGCCGCTCGGGCACCTCGCCCTCGGCGACGGTCGCGTCCGCGGGGGCCTCGCGGCGCGCGTTCGGGCCGAGGACCTGCGGGCCGATGTAGCCCTTGACGAGCTCGGGGTGCGCGGCGAAGTCGGCGTCCGTGGCGGGCTCGACCTCGGCGGGCTCGAACGCCGCGCCGACGCGCTTGAGGTCCACCTCGCGGTCGCCGGGCAGCCCGACGACGACGACCTCGCGGCGGCCGTCGGGGTGCGTGAGCGCGAGCACGACGTTCTTCAGCGTGTCCGCCGCCGTCCACGCGCGGTCGGGGCGCGGGAAGCGCGCGTTCGCGAGCGCGACGAGCGACTCGATCGTCGGGGTGTCGGGCGTGTCCTCGACGTGCGCGGCCGGGGCGTCGGCGTAGTCGACGTCCTCGGGGACGGGCGTGACGACCGCCTCGACGTTCGCCGCGTACCCGCCCGGCGAGCGCACGAACGTGTCCTCGCCGATCGCGGTCGGGGTGAGGAACTCCTCCGAGCGCGAGCCGCCCATGGCGCCGGACGTCGCGGCGACGATCACGTACTCGAGACCGAGCCGGTCGAAGATGCGCCGGTACGCCGCGCGCTGCGCCTCGTACGAGCGCTCGAGGCCCTCGTCCGTCGTGTCGAACGAGTAGGCGTCCTTCATGACGAACTCGCGGCCGCGGATGAGGCCCGCCCGCGGGCGCGCCTCGTCGCGGTACTTGGTCTGGATCTGGTAGATCGTCAGCGGCAGGTCCTTGTACGACGAGTACAGGTCCTTGACGAGGAGCGTGAACATCTCCTCGTGCGTGGGCGCGAGGAGGTAGTCGGCCTCCTTGCGGTCCTTGAGCCGGAAGATGTTGGGGCCGTACTCCGTCCAGCGGCCCGTCGCCTCGTACGGCTCCTTGGGCAGCAGCGCCGGGAAGTGCACCTCCTGCGCGCCCGCGGCCGCCATCTCCTCGCGGACCACGTCCTCGACCTTGCGCAGCACGCGCAGGCCGAGCGGGAGCCAGGTGTAGATGCCGGGGGCGGCACGACGGATGTAGCCCGCCCGCACGAGGAGCTTGTGGCTCGCGACCTCGGCGTCGGCCGGGTCCTCGCGCAGCGTCCGGACGAACAGGGTGGACAGGCGCAGGAGGTCGGCGCCCCGGACACGGGTGGAGCCCGCGGCGGGCGCGCCGGACGTGACGGAAGACATGCGCCCCACCCTACCGGCGGGGAGGATGTCCCCATGCCCGAGCTGCCCGAGGTCGAGGCCCTCGTCCGGTTCCTCGACGACCGCGCGACCGGCCGCACCGTCGTCGCCGCGGACGTCGCGCAGATCGCCGCGCTCAAGACGTTCGACCCGCCGATGACGGCGCTCGTCGGCCGGGTCGTCGCGGGGGCGCGACGGCACGGCAAGTGGCTCGACCTGGTGCTCGCGCAGCCTCCGGGCGGCCCGGCGACCACGGGGCCCGACGCCGAGCTCCACCTCGTGTTCCACCTCGCCCGGGCCGGGTGGCTGCGCTGGTCGGAGAAAGCCCCGACGACGCCGGTGCGCCCGCGTCTCGGCGGGGGCGGCGGCGGCAAGGCCGCGGTGCTCGCGCTGCGCGTGCGGTTCGACGACGGGTCGGGCTTCGACCTCACGGAGGCGGGGACGCGCAAGCGTCTCGCCGTCCACGTGGTACGTCGGCCCGAGGAGGTGCGCGCCGTCGAGACGCTGGGGATCGAGCCGCTCGACGCGGGCTTCACGCCCGAGGCCCTCGGCGCGCTCATGGCCGCGCGCAACCAGCAGGTCAAGGGGCTGCTGCGCGACCAGTCGTCGATCGCGGGGATCGGCAACGCCTACTCCGACGAGATCCTCCACGCGGCCCGGACGAGCCCGTTCAAGCTGACGCGCTCGTTCACGGCCGACGAGGTCGCGCGCGTGCACGCCGCCGTGGGCGAGGTGCTCGCCGAGGCGGTCGCGGCGTCGTCGGGCAAGCCGGCCGCCGAGCTCAAGGACGCCAAGCGTGCGGGGATGCGCGTGCACGGACGCACGGGGCTGCCGTGCCCCGTGTGCGGGGACACGGTGCGCGAGGTGAGCTTCGCCGACCGCAGCCTGCAGTACTGCGCGACGTGCCAGACGGGCGGGCAGGTCCTCGCCGACCGCCGGATGTCGCGCCTGCTCAAGTGAGGCCGGGCGCGGGCGCCGGACTCAGAACAGCACGGTCGCGTACGTGCCGACCTGCTCGAACCCGACCCGCCGGTACGCGGCGAGAGCGCGCGCGTTGTAGTCGTTGACGTAGAGCGAGACGACGGGCGGGCGGTGCCCGGCCGCGCCGTCCCCGTGCGCCTCGCGCGCGAGCCGCACGACGGCGGCCATCCCGGGCGCCGCGAGGCCCTGGCCGCGGTACCGCGGGTCGACCCACACGCCCTGCACCTGCGCGACGAGCGGCGTCACCGCGCCGAGCTCTGCCTTGAACACGACGTGCGGCGCGCCCTCGCGCTCCCCCGCCGTCCGGACGAACGAGCGGCCGGCGAGCACGAGCGAGCGCACGCGCTCCTCGTACGCGCGCCCTCCGCCCTCGACGGGCGAGTAGCCGACCTCCTCGGTGAACATCGCCACGCACGCCGGGAGCACGATCGGCACCTCCGCCGGGACGGAGCGGCGCACGCCCGGGTCCGGCGCGACGTCCGGCTCGCGGTCGATCGCGAGCGACGGCTGGTTCGCGCGGATCTCGCGCGGGCTCGGCCAGTGCGGGGCGAGCAGGTCCCACAGCGCGAGCACCGCGTCCCGCTCCCCCACGACCGAGGACGAGCGCCGCCCCGCGTGGCGCGCGAGCTCGGCGAACGCCGTGACCGCCGCGTCGGCGCGTGACGCGTCGAGGGTCCGGGGCACCACGGGGACGAGGTTCGCGCCCGCCCAGCACACGGCCTCGAGCGGCCCAACCGCGGGGAAGCCCCACGCCTGGCCGCCCGCGGCGTGCAGGCCCGCACGCTGGGCGACGACGAGCCGTGCCGCCGCGAGCGTCGACGCGACCGGGTCGCCCGCGCACACCGCGAGCGCCTCCGGGACGTCCGCGTCGAGGAGGACGCGCGCCCGCGCGTCGGGCCCGGTGCGCGCCCGTGGCCGCAACGCCGGGACGGACGGACGCCAGCGGGCCACGGGGACGTCAGCCGACCGTGACGACCGGGGGTCCGGCCTGGGCGTCGTTCTCCGGCGTCATGGTCTCCGCGATGCGCAGCGCCTCCTCGATGAGCGTCTCGACGATCAGCGACTCGGGCACCGTCTTGACGACCTCGCCCTTGACGAAGATCTGGCCCTTGCCGTTGCCCGACGCGACGCCGAGGTCGGCCTCGCGGGCCTCGCCCGGGCCGTTGACGACGCAGCCCATGACGGCGACGCGCAGCGGCACCTCCATGCCCTCCAGGCCGGCGGTGACCTTCTCCGCGAGCGTGTAGACGTCCACCTGGGCGCGGCCGCACGAGGGGCACGAGACGATCTCGAGCTTGCGCGGGCGCAGGTTGAGCGCCTGGAGGATCTGGTTGCCGACCTTGACCTCCTCGACCGGCGGGGCCGAGAGGGAGACGCGGATCGTGTCGCCGATGCCCTTGCTCAGCAGCGCGCCGAACGCCGTCGCGGACTTGATCGTGCCCTGGAACGCCGGGCCCGCCTCGGTCACGCCGAGGTGCAGGGGCCAGTCGCCCGCCTCGGCGAGCAGCTCGTACGCGCGCACCATGACGACCGGGTCGTTGTGCTTGACCGAGATCTTGAAGTCGTGGAAGTCGTGCTCCTCGAAGAGCGACGCCTCCCACACGGCCGACTCGACGAGCGCCTCGGGCGTCGCCTTGCCGTACTTCGCGAGCAGGCGCGGGTCGAGCGAGCCGGCGTTGACGCCGATGCGCAGCGACACACCGGCGTCGGAGGCGGCCTTGGCGATCTCCTTGACCTGGTCGTCGAACTTGCGGATGTTGCCCGGGTTCACGCGCACCGCGGCGCAGCCCGCGTCGATCGCGGCGAACACGTACTTGGGCTGGAAGTGGATGTCCGCGATGACGGGGATCTGCGACTTCTTCGCGATCGCCGGCAGCGCGAGCGCGTCGTCCGCGCTCGGCACGGCCACGCGCACGATGTCGCAGCCCGACGCGGTGAGCTCCGCGATCTGCTGGAGCGTCGCGTTGATGTCCGTCGTCGGGGTCGTCGTCATGGACTGGACGCTGATCGGTGCGTCGCCGCCGACCTCGACCTTGCCGACCTTGATCTTGCGACTGGCACGTCGCGGCGCGAGGACCGGCGGAGGGGCGGCAGGCATTCCGAGGTTGATGGGTACGCTCACGCCCCTAGTATCCCCCGCCGGGCGTCCGACGCCGCACGTCGGGGGTGTCCGGGACGTCACCTTCCCGCCGGGTCCGGCACATCTTCGCGGACCCTCCACGCGCGAGACGCCGGGCGCGCGCACGCCGACGGCGGTCGGCGGCGCTAGGTGAGCCGTATCGGGTTCAGGACGTCGGCGAGGATGAGCACCGCCCCGACCCCGAGCAGGACGAAGAACATCACGTACGCGACCGGCATCATCCGGGCGACGTCCGCGGGACCCGGGCGCGGGAGCCCCCGCACCCGGGCGACGGTGCGCTTGGCCCCCTCGTAGAGCGCGTTCACCACGTGCCCGCCGTCGAGCGGCAGGAGCGGGATGAGGTTGAACACGAAGAGCGCGACGTTGAGCGCGGCGAGCAGCGAGAGGAACCCCGCGACCTGCGTCACCACGGCGTTGTCGCTGTCGGCGATCGCGACGGCGATCTGCCCGACCCCGACGATGCTCACGACGCCGTTCGGGTCCCGCTCGCCCCCGCCGAACGCGGCGGACGCGGCGTCGGCGACCTTGACGGGGAGGGTCGCGATGATGCCGACGGTGCCGCTGACCTGCTGCCACGTCAGCTTGAGCGCGGGGCCGACGCCGGCCGACCGGCGCTCCGCGGTCGGCGTGAACCCGACGTACCCCGCGGGCTCCGTGACGGGCTCGCCCGCGGCGTCGACCACGAGGGTGCCGTCCGCCGCGACCACCTGCCGCGCGACGGGGACCGGCGTCATGGTGAGCTCGACCCGCTGCCCGTCGCGCTCCACCACGACGGGCACGGTCTCGTCGGCGGCCCCCTGGATCGCCCCCGACAGCTCGTCCCACGAGTCGACCGGGACGCCGTCGAACGCGACGATCGTGTCGCCCGCCTCGAGGCCGGCGGCGGCCGCCGGCGACTGCGGGTCGGTCGCGCCGCACTCGCTCTGCTCCGCCGTGACGGCCGCGGGGACGCACGGCGTGACGTTGCCGACCGTCGTCGTCACCGTCGGCACGCCGATGCCCACGGCGACGACGAGCGTGAGCACCACGGCGACGAGGAGGTTCATGACGGGGCCGCCGAGCATGACGACGACCTTCTTGGGCGCGGAGAGGTTGTAGAACGCCCGGTGCTCCTCGCCGGGGCGGATCTCCTCCGTGCTCGCGTCCCGCGCGTCGGCGACGACCTGCGAGAAGAAGCCGTTCCGTCGTGGACGCGCTCCGGCCGGTGCGGGCGGGTACATGCCGACGAGCCGCACGTAGCCGCCGAGCGGGACCGCCTTGAGGCCGTACTCCGTCTCGCCCTTCGTGCGAGACCACAGCGTCGGGCCGAACCCGACCATGTACTGGCTCACCCGGACGCCGAACCGCTTCGCGGGCACCATGTGGCCGATCTCGTGCAGGCCGATGGAGACCACCAGGCCCACCACGAAGACGGCGATGCCGATCACCCAAGCCATACGGTCCTCACTCGGTCGTTCTCGTCGTCGGTCGCCGCCCGACCGCGCTCAGCGGCGGTCCAGCAGCTCGTTCGCGCGGGCGCGCGCCCACGCCTCGGCGTCCGCCACGTGGTCCAACGTCACGGCGTCCGCGGGGGTTCCGTCGTGCGCCGCGAGCACGCGGTCCACGGTCGCCACGATGTCACCGAAACCTGCGCGTCCGCTGAGGAACGCGGCGACGGCCTCCTCGTTCGCCGCGTTGTACACGGCGGGGTGCGTCGCGCTCGCCGCGACGGCCGCCCGCGCGAGCCCCACGGCCGGGAACGCCGCGTCGTCGAGCGGCTCGAACGTCCACGACGTGGCCGCCGACCAGTCGCACGGCGGGGTCACGGGGTCGAGCCGGTCGGGCCACGAGAGGCCGAGGGCGATGGGCAGGCGCATGTCCGGCGGCGACGCCTGCGCGATCGTGGAGCCGTCGACGAACTCGACCATGGAGTGCACCACGGACTGCGGGTGCACGACGACCGTGATGTCGTCGGCCGGGACGTCGAACAGCAGGTGCGCCTCGATGAGCTCGAGGCCCTTGTTCATGAGGCTCGCGGAGTTCACCGTGACGACCGGGCCCATCGCCCACGTGGGGTGCGCGAGGGCCTGGTCGACGGTCGCGGACTTCACGGCGTCGGCGTCCCAGCCGCGGAACGGGCCGCCCGACGCGGTGAGGATCAGCCGTCGCACCTCCGCGCGCGTGCCGGACCGCAGGCACTGGGCGATCGCCGAGTGCTCGGAGTCCACGGGCACGATCTGGTCGGGGCGCTGCTGCGCGGCGCGCACGAGCGCGCCCCCGGCCACGAGCGACTCCTTGTTCGCGAGCGCGAGCGTCGAGCCGGCGCGCAGGGCCGCGAGCGTCGGGCCGAGGCCGACGGACCCCGTGACGCCGTTGAGCACGACGTCGCTCCCCCGGCCCGCGAGGTCGGCGGCCGCGTCCGGACCGGCGAGCACCTCGGGGACGTCGCCGCCCGCGGACGCGGCGGCCAGGGCCGCGACGAGGGCGTCGGCCCGGGCCGGGTCCGCCACGCCGACGGCGCGCGCGCCCGTCTCGACGGCCTGACGTGCCAGCAGGTCCACGTCGCCGCCCCCCGCGGAGAGCGCGTCGACGCGGAACCGGTCCGGGTGCCGGCGGACGACGTCGATCGCCTGGGTGCCGATCGAGCCCGTCGAGCCGAGGATCGTCACGGTGCGGGAAGTGCTGCGCGGGGTGGAGTCGGGCATGGGCCCATCCTCCCAGGACCTCGGGGCGCGCGCGGACGTCCCGGCCGCCCGAGCGTCGGTCAGCACGCCGGTCAGCGCGCCGTCCACGCGAGCGTCCAGCGGAAGAAGAGCCGGCGCCGCAGGCGCGCGCCGGGCAGGACCGCGCGCGCGACGCGCGCGATCTCGTCGACCGTGTGCTCCGGGTCGCGCACCGGCATGCCGCGCGTCCACGGCACGGTCTCGCCCGGGCGGGCACGCCGCGGGTGACGGACGAGGCCGACGAGGGGGTTGAGAACGGCCGAGACGAGGTCGACCGCGAGGTCGCGACCGGTCCGGACCCGCGCCAGGCCGACGACGAGCAGCCGGCCGCCCGGGGCGAGGAGGTCCCGGGCGTGCCGGAGCGCCGGCTCGAGCTCGAGGTGGTGCAGGACGGCGACCATCGTCACCGCGTCGTACGCGTCGGGCGCGGCGCGCCCGGGCTCGGGCCCGCGGACGTCGCCCGGTCCCCGGACGTCGCCGATCCTCGCCAGCCGCACCGTCACGTGCGGGTCGCCGGCGTGCCGCGCCGTCGCGGCGGCGACCATGCCCGGGTCGGCGTCGACGCCGTGCACCTCCGCCGCGCGCCCGCGCAGCGCGCCGACGAGCGCGCCCGCGCCGCACCCGACGTCGAGCACGACCCGTGCGCCGCGCGGCACCCGGCGCACGACCCAGCGGTGGAAGTGCGCGTTGTGGTCCCACGGGTGCCGGGCGTTGACCGCGGCCAGCCACGCGGCGGCGCGCCGGACGAGACGGTGCGACGACGTCCGGGGGTCGAGGGTCACGGTCGGGCCGTCACTCGACGCCGAGCAGCACCTCGATCGCGCGGGCGAAGAACGCGTCGACGGGGCCCTCCGCGTAGCCGTCGCGACCACGCGCGCGACCGAACGTCGCGGAGCGGATCTCCGCCGCGGTGATCGGCACCTGCCGGTCGAAGTAGGCGACGAGCCGGTCGCACAGGTCGTCGACGTCGTCGATGTCGTACGCGGGCTTGCCCCGCTCGGCGAGCGCGAACTTCTCGCCGTCCGGGCGTCCGAGCCGGCCGTAGAGCGTGCGCGCCCGCTCGGCGAGCGCGTTCATCCACGCCTGCTGCCCGTGCGCGGCCACGTACTCGGCGCGCTGGCGCGCGATGAACGCGCCCTCGAGACGGTCGAGCGCGGCGTCGACCTCGTGCGTGTCGTACCCGCCGCGGACCAGGTCGAAGACCGACGCCTGGATGTCGGTGCTGGTCAGACGGTCCGCCACGCGACCCTCGTACACGTCGCGCGCGTGCTCGAAGAACTCGTCGACCTCCTCGGGGTCGTACCCGTTCCGGGTCCTCGAGACCGTGGTGAACAGCGAACTCACTCGTCCTCCTCTGCAGCGAGCTGCCCGCAGGCGCCGTCGATGTCACTGCCGCGGGTGTCACGGATCGTCGTCGGGATCCCGTGCCCGCGCAATCGTGCCACGAACTCCGCCTCGACGGCAGGGTCGCTGGCCGTCCAGATCGAGCCCGGGGTGGGGTTGAGCGGGATCGGGTTGACGTGCACCCAGCCGCGACCGCGCGCGTTGAGCTTCTCGCCGAGCAGGTCCGCGCGCCACGCGTGGTCGTTCATGTCCTTGATGAGCGCGTACTCGATGCTCACGCGGCGCCCGGTCACCTCGAAGTAGTGCCGCGCCGCGTCGAGCGCCTCGTCGACGCTCCACCGCGTGTTGATCGGCACGAGCTCGCCGCGCAGGTCGTCGTCCGGGGCGTGCAGCGACAGCGCGAGCGTCACGGGGATGCCCTCGTCGGCGAGCTTGCGCATCGCCGGGACGAGGCCGACCGTCGAGACGGTGATGTTGCGCGCGGACATCCCCAGGCCGTCCGGCGCCGGCGCGACGAGGCGCCGCACGGTGCCCATGACGGCCTTGTAGTTCGCGAGCGGCTCGCCCATGCCCATGAACACGAGGTTGTTCAGGCGCGCCGGGCCACCGGGGATCTCACCGTCGGCGAGCGAGCGGGCCGCCGCGCGCACCTGCTCGACGATCTCCGCCACGGAGAGGTTGCGCGTGAGGCCGAGCTGGCCGGTCGCGCAGAACGGGCACGCCATGCCGCAGCCCGCCTGGCTCGACACGCACAGGGTCGTGCGCTGCGGGTAGCGCATGAGCACCGACTCGACCTTGGCGCCGTCGAACAGGTGCCACAGCGTCTTGACGGTCGTGCCGCCGTCGGCCTCCATGCGGCGCGCGGCGGTGAGCAGCGGCGGGAACAGCGCCTCCGCCAGCAGGTCCCGCGTCGCCTTCGGCAGATCCGTCATCGCCTCGGGGTCGCGCGTGAGGTGCGCGTAGTAGTGCGTCGCGAGCTGCTTGGCACGGAACGGCTTCTCGCCGAGCTCGACGACGGCGTCCCGCACCTCCTCGGGCGCGAGGTCGGCGAAGTGGCGCGGCGGCTTGCCGCGCCGCGGCGCGGACATGACGAGCGGGAGCGGCTTCGACTCCGCGGAGGGGCGGACGGAACGGACGGTCATGAGGAGGTCCAAGCGTGGGGGGTGTCGCGGACAGGGCGCCCGCGGGAGATCAGACGGCCAGCGCGAGCAGGACGTACACGAACGGGGCGGTGAGGAGCATGGAGTCCAGCCGGTCCAGGATGCCTCCGTGGCCGGGCAGGAGCGACCCCATGTCCTTCAATTCTAGGTCCCGCTTGATCATGGACTCCGCGAGGTCGCCCACGGTGGCCGTCAGGGGGGCCAGGACGCCGAGCGCCACGCCGATGAGAGGGCTCGCGCCGAGGCCCACGACCGCGCCGACGACGCCGACAGCGGTCGCGAGGACGAACGACCCCGCGAGACCCTCCCAGGACTTCTTGGGGCTCACCGAGGGCGCGAGCGGGTGCCGGCCGAACAGCACGCCCGCGACGTACCCGCCGACGTCGTTCGCGACGGCGAGGAGGATGAAAAGCAGCACGCGCACGCGCCCGTCCGGGGCGGCGAGCATGAGCATGACGAAGCCCGCCATGAACGGCAGGTAGGCCGCGGCGAACGTGGCCGCCGCGGCGTCGCGCACCGCGGCCGTGCCGGACCCGTCGATCACGCGCCACACCACGGCGCCCGCGACCGTGAGCATGAAGGAGACGAGCAGCGCCTCGGGCCCCGAGTAGTACGACGACACGAGGATGCCGACCGTGCCGACGAGCAGCGGCAGGAGCGGCAGGTGCAGCTCCCGCCGCCGGAAGGCCTGGGCCAGCTCCCACAGCGCAGCCCCGACGGCGACGGTCGCGAGCAGCACGAAGAACTCGGGCCGGAACGCGAGGCTCGCGCCGACGAGCGCGAGCAGGCCGAGGCCCACCGCGATCGCCACAGGGAGGTTGCGGCCCGCCTTGGGGGCGCGCGCCGCGGAGGTGCTGTCGCCGGCGGCCGTCGGGGAGGTGTCTGTCATCGGTGCGTGGAAGAGGTCGCCGACGAGGCGCTCAGACCTCGAGCAGCTCGCTCTCCTTGCCCGCGAGGAGCGCGTCGACCTGCTCGACGTGCGCCTTCGTCAGGGCCTCGAGCTCCTTCTCCGCACGACCGACCTCGTCCTCGCCGGCCTCGCCGTCGCGCGCGATGCGGTCCAGCTCCTCCTTGGCGCGGCGGCGGACGTTGCGGATCGAGACGCGCGAGTCCTCGGCCTTCGCCTTCGCGAGCTTGACGAAGTCGCGACGGCGCTCCTCGGTGAGGGCGGGCAGCACGACGCGGATGACGTTGCCGTCGTTCGAGGGGTTCACGCCCAGGTCCGAGTCGCGCAGCGACTTCTCGACGGCCGTGATCGAGCTCTTGTCGAACGGCGAGACGAGGATCGTGCGCGCCTCCGTCACCGTGAACGACGCGAGCTGCTGCAGCGGCGTCGGGGCGCCGTAGTAGTCGACCGTGATCTTGTTGAACATCGCGGCGTTCGCACGGCCCGTGCGGATCGCGGCGAAGTCCTCCTTGGCCACCTCGACGGCCTTGTCCATCTTCTCCTCGGCCTCGAGGAGGGTCTCGTCGATCACCAGTGCTCCTTCGTCGTTCGTCGTGGTCGGTCGTGTCCGTCGGGCGAACCGGCGTCAGTCGGTCGTGACCAGTGTGCCAATATTCTCGCCGACCAGGGCACGCGTGACGTTCCCCGGCTCGTTCATGCCGAACACGCGCATGCGCACGTCGTTGTCACGGCACAGGCTCAGCGCCGTCGCGTCCATGACCGCGAGGTCGTTGACGAGGGCGTCGGTGTACGTGAGGTGGTCGAGCTTCGTGGCGGACGGGTCCGTGCGCGGGTCGGCGGTGTAGACCCCGTCGACGCCGTTCTTGCCCATGAGGACCTCCTGGCAGTGCGTCTCGAGGGCGCGCTGCACGGAGACGGTGTCCGTCGAGAAGTAGGGCATCCCGGCGCCCGCGCCGAAGATCACGACGCGACCCTTCTCGAGATGGCGGATCGCCCGCAGCGGGATGTACGGCTCGGCGACCTGACCCATCGTGATGGCGGTCTGCACGCGCGTCTTCACCCCCGCCTGCTCCAGGAAGTCCTGCAGCGCGAGGCAGTTCATGACCGTGCCGAGCATGCCCATGTAGTCGGCACGGGCGCGGTCGAGGCCGCGCTGGGAGAGCTCCGCGCCGCGGAAGAAGTTGCCGCCGCCGACGACGATGGCGACCTGGACGCCCTGGGCGACCGCGTCCGCGATCTCCCGGGCGACGCGCTGGACGACGTCGGGCGCGAGACCGATCTGCCCGCCGCCGAACGTCTCGCCCGAGAGCTTGAGGAGCACGCGCCGGTGCGCGGTACCCGTCTCGGGCGTGGTCTGCTCGCCTGCCGTCACTGTCGACACCTGTCCTTCGTCCTGGGCCCGGTGGGGCGGTCATCCTGCTCCGACGTCGCCCACCCGATGGTGCGCCACGACGGCGGTCGTCGCGCGCCCGGGCCACCCCCGGGTGCGCGGTCGGCCCGGCCCCGTCGTCGAGGGACGACGCGGCCGGGCCGACGGAGGCGTCAGGCGCCGACGCGGTACCGCACGAACTCGGTGATGGTGCCGCCGGCCTCGGAGACGACCTGGCCGACCGTCTTCTTCGGGTCCTTCGCGAGCGGCTGGTCCACGAGGACGACGTCCTTGAAGAAGCCGTTGAGACGACCCTCGACGATCTTCGGGAGCGCGGCCTCGGGCTTGCCCTCGTTGCGCGAGGTCTCCTCGGCGATGCGGCGCTCGTTCTCGACCGTCTCGGCCGGCACCTCGTCGCGCGACAGGTACGTCGGGGACATCGCGGCGACGTGCTGCGCGACGTCCTTCGCGACGGCCTCGCCCGCGGCGTCGGTCGCGACGACCACGCCGATCGACGGCGGCAGGTCGCGCGCCGTGCGGTGCAGGTAGGCGGTGACGCGCTCGCCCGCGACGCGGGTCACGCGGCGCAGGACGATCTTCTCGCCGAGCGTCGCAGCCTGGTTGTCGATGACCTCCTGGACGGTCTCGCCGTCCGCGTCCGCGGCGAGCGCCGCGTCCGCGTCGCGCGCACCGGCGTCGGCCGCGGCCTTGAGCACGCGGTCCGCGAGGGAGATGAACGTCTCGTTCTTCGCGACGAAGTCCGTCTCGGAGTTGAGCTCGATGAGCGTCGCGACCTGGCCGCCCTCGGTGTCGCGGATGTCGACCGCGACGAGGCCCTCGGAGGTCGAGCGGCCCTCGCGCTTGGCGACGCCCTTCAGACCCTTGACGCGGATGATCTCGAGCGCCTTCTCCGCGTCGCCGTCCGCCTCGTCGAGAGCCTTCTTGACGTCGAGCATGCCGGCGCCGGTGCGCTCGCGCAGGGCCTTGATGTCAGCGGCGGTGTAGTTCGCCATGGTGGTTCCTCACTCGTGGTTCGTCACGGGTACGTCGTCACAAGGGACGTGCTGGTGGGGGCACCGCTGCGGTGCCCGGAGACGGGACGGCACGGGGTGCGCGGCGGTCCCCCACCGCGCACCCCGGGGCGTCACTTGGTCTCGTCGGCCTCGGCGTCGGCGACGACGGCCTCGGCGTCGGCGACGACCGCGGCCTCGGCGGCGGCCTCCTCGACGACCTCGGCGGCGGCGTCAGCGGGCTCCTCGGCGGCGACCTCGGCCACGCCCTCGGCCGCAGCGGCCTCGACGTTCGCCTCGGCGGCCTTCTCGTCGGCCGCGAGCTGCTGCTCGGCACCGGCGAGGAGCTCGCGCTCCCACTCGGCCAGCGGCTCGGCGGACGCGCCCGACTCGGCCTCGGCGCCCGAGCGGCCGGAGTGGCGCTGGAGCAGGCCCTCGGCGGCGGCGTCCGCGATCACGCGCGTGAGCAGCGTGACCGAGCGGATGGCGTCGTCGTTGCCCGGGATCTTGTAGTCCACGACGTCGGGGTCGCAGTTGGTGTCGAGGATCGCGACGATCGGGATGCCGAGCTTGCGCGCCTCGTCGACCGCGAGGTGCTCCTTGTTCGTGTCGACGATCCACACGGCGGAGGGGACCTTCGCCATGTCGCGGATGCCGCCGAGCGTGCGGGCGAGCTTGTCCTTCTCGCGACGCAGGACGAGGAGCTCCTTCTTGGTCAGACCGGAGCCGGCGACGTCGTCGAAGTCGATCTCCTCGAGCTCCTTGAGGCGCTGGAGACGCTTGTGCACCGTGGTGAAGTTCGTGAGCATGCCGCCGAGCCAGCGGTGGTTCACGTAGGGCATCCCGACGCGCGCGGCCTGCTCGGCCACGGGCTCCTGGGCCTGCTTCTTGGTGCCGACGAAGAGGATGGAGCCGCCGTGCGCGACGGTCTCCTTGACGAACTCGTACGCGCGGTCGATGTACGACAGCGACTGCTGGAGGTCGACGATGTAGATGCCGTTGCGCTCGGTGAAGATGAAGCGCTTCATCTTCGGGTTCCAACGGCGGGTCTGGTGCCCGAAGTGGACACCGCTCTCGAGGAGCTGGCGCATGGTCACAACGGCCATGACACGTCCTTTCACCGTGCGGCCCGGGATCCACCCGGTGCGCGCACGCTTCTGGCGGCCCCTCCGCAAGGACGGGCCGCGGTGCGGTTGTCGGTGACGACCCTGGTGGTCGCACCCCTGGCGCCACCCGTGCCGACGCCTGCCGCGCACCCTCGGGGGGTGGAACGGTCAGGACCGACGCCGGACGCGGCCCCGCTCCGCACCGGCAGGACCGGAAAGGGGGCGAGGACGTGACGCGCGAAGTCGACCGGCTCCGTCCTCGGCCGAGGTGTGAACCTCGGGCCGGGCACGGCGAACGCGCCGGTCGCAGCGGCCAGTCTACCCGACCGCAGCGGCGACCACAGCCGCCCTCCCCCGCCCGTCGGCCGACGACGCGCGGACCGTCCGTCCACAGCCGTCGCCCTCGCGCACCCGCCCGACGGCCGGGCTGCGGCAGCCTGGGCCGGTGCCTCCTCACCACCCGGCCCCCGTCCGTCCCGCGCGCGCGGCCGTCGCCGCCGCAGCCGTCGCGCTCGCCCTGCTCGGTCCCGCGGCCGTCGCCGCGCCGGGTCCCGTCGCCGGCGCCGAGCCCCACGCCGGAATCGGGGCCTGGGTGCCTCCGCTCGACCGGTCGCTCGACGACCTCGGCGTGATCGCACCGTTCGACCCGCCGGAGCACGACTGGCTGCCCGGGCACCGCGGCGTCGACCTCGACGCGGCGGCCGGTGAGCCGGTGCGGTCGCCGGCGCCGGGCGTCGTGACGTTCGCCGGTCCGGTCGCCGGGCGCGACGTGCTCGTGGTGACGCACGACGACGGGCTGCGCACGTCGCTCGAGCCCGTCACGGCGACCGTGCCGCGCGGGACGCACGTCGCGTCCGGCGGCGTCGTCGGCACGGTGCAGGTCGCCGACGGCACCGTCGCGAGCCACTGCGCGGGCGCGTGCGTGCACTGGGGCGTGCGGCGCGGCGAGCGCTACGTGGACCCGCTCGCGCTGCTCGGCGACCGCCCGCCGATCGTCCTGCTGCCGCTCGCCTGAGGCGCCCGGACCAGATCCGGCGTGTGACCGCCCGTCGCCCGTCTCCCCGACCCTCAGCCACCCGTGGCGCGCGCTGCTCAAGATCACGCACGTGCCCGAGCAGGCTGTCGCCGGGACGACCTCCGTCGTGACCGAGCGGCACGGAGCCGGCGCGGCGGCGTCAGGCGCGGGGGAACGCCTGCTCGAACGAGGCACGGAGCCGTTCCGCGGTGACGTGGGTGTAGCGCTGGGTCGTCGCGAGCGAGGAGTGACCGAGGATCTCCTGCACGCTGCGCAGGTCGGAGCCGCCCGCGAGGAGGTGCGTCGCGGCGCTGTGCCGCAGGTCGTGCGGCGCGACGTCGTCGACGCCGGCCTCGGCGGCGAGGCGGTGCACGGCCTCGCGCACCTGCCGCTGACCCCACCGGCCGCCGCGGTCGCCGACGAGCAGCGCGGGCCCCGACCGCTCGGTCGCGAGCGCCGGCCGCCCGACGTCCAACCACCGCGTGACCGCTCGTGCGGCGGGCACGCCGAACGGCACGACGCGCTCCTTGTCGCCCTTGCCCAGCACGCGCACGACGCGCTGCGCGAGGTCCACGTCGTCCACGTCGACGCCGGCGAGCTCGCCCACGCGGATCCCGGCTCCGTACAGGAGCTCGGCGGCGGCCCACGTGCGCAGTCGCGCGGGCTCGCCGCCCGTCGCCGCGTCCCGGGCCGCGTCGAGCATCGCGCCCGCCGCGTCGACCGCGAGGACGGTCGGCAGCGTCCGCGGCACGCGCGGGCTCGCGAGCCGGACGGCGGGGTCGGTACGCACGCGCCCGGTGCGGCGCGCCCAGTCGAAGAACGCGCGCGCCGCGGCCCCGCGGCGGGCGAGCGTCGCGCGCGCGAGCCCGCGCTCCGACTGCTCCGTGAGCCACGCGCGCAGGGCCGCGAGGTCGACGTCGTCCGGCGCCGTCGCGCCGTGACCCGCGGCGTGCCGCAGCAGCGCCTCGACGTCGCCCGTGTACGCACGGACGGTGTGCGCGGACGTCCCCTGCGCGACCTCGAGGTGCTCGGCGAAGTCCGCGAGCGCCGTGCCCATCGCGTCCGGGAGGGGCTCGGCGGCTTCGGCGGTCGGGGACCCGGCGTCGCGGCCGGCGGTGCTGCGTGCCACCCGCCCAGTGTGGCGCGGGCTGCCGTCACCGGGGCGGAGGCGCTCCGGCGACGGCCGCTCACGGTGTTCGCGCGCGCCGCCACCCGCCGGGCGTCCGCTCGGCTAGCCCGCGGATCTCGAGCCGCCCGAGCGCGCCGACCGCGTCCGCGACCGCGAGCCCGGCCGACCGCGCGACGGCCTCGGTCGGCACGCCCGACCGGACCGGGAGCGCGTCCCACGCGCGGGTCTCGACGTCGTCCAGCCCGTCGTACGCGGCCCGCCGAGGTGCGCCGCGGGCGTCCCCCGGTGCGGACGGCGCGGCGTCCCGCGACAGGACGCCCGCGAGCTCGGCGACCTCGTCGGCGTCGGTCACGCACACGGCGGCACCGTCGCGCAGGAGCCGGTGGCACCCCGCGGACGCCATCGACGTGACGGGTCCCGGGACGGCGCCCACGGGGCGGGAGAGCTCGGCGGCGCGCACCGCCGTGCTCAGCGACCCGGAGCGCCACGCCGCCTCGACGACGACCGTCGCTCCCGCGACCGCCGCGATCAGGCGGTTGCGCAGCAGGAACCGCACGCGGCTCGGCACGGAGCCCGGCGGCACCTCGGAGACGACCGCACCGCCCGACGCGACGACCTCCCGGAGCAGCTCGGTGTTCCCGGCCGGGTAGAACCGGTCCACGCCACCGGCGAGGAACGCGACGGTCGGGCCGCCGGACACGACGGCGGCGCGGTGCGCGGCGGCGTCGATCCCGTACGCACCGCCCGAGACGACCGTGAACCCCCGTGCGGCGAGCCCCGCCGCGATCTCGCCGGTCACGTGCCGCCCGTAGTCCGTGCACGCACGGGCGCCCACGACCGCGACCGACCGCTCCGCCAGGGCAGCGAGGTCGCGGTTGCCCCGGACCCACAGCGCCAGCGGGCGCACGGGGCCGAGGTCGTCGAGCCCCACGGGCCAGCCCGCGTCCCCCGGGACGAGGAGCTCCCCGCCGAGCCGCTCGAGGACCCGCAGCTCGCGCCGTGGGTCGAGCCCGTCGAGCCGCGGCGCCCAGCGCGCGACCGCGCGCAGCAGCCGGGCGACGGCCCGGCTGCGCACGTCGCGGTCGGCACCCGCGGGCGCGCGGTCCGCCGGCAGCGCGCCGACCACCCCGTCGACCGCGAGCGGGTCCGGTGCCGCGCCCTCGCCGTCGGCGACGGCCCCCGCACCGCCCGCCTCCGCGAGCCCGACGAGCGCACGCCGAGCCTGCGCCGGGTCCCGTACGGCCTCGTACAGCCACGCGAGCGCGGGCCCGGGGCCGAGCTGGTCGACGAGCGCGACGGCGACCTCGTCACCCGGCTCCGCCAGGCGCGACCACGCGGCCCGCGCGAGCCGTGGGTCGTCGACGTCGAACACCGGGGGCCCCGCGACCGCGGGCGTCACGCGCCGCTCAGCCACGGTAGCCCCGGGTGCGGAGCGCGAGCCCGGCCCCCACGTCGGCCCGGGTCGGGGCGGTGCGCCCGGCGAGGTCGGCGACGGTCCAGGCGAGACGGAGCACCCGGTCCGCACCGCGCAGGCTCAGCGTGCCCCGGTCGAGCGCCGCGTCCACGTCGGTGAGAAGAGCGGGGTCCGCGCCCAGCCGCTCGCGCAGCCAGGTGCCGGGCACCTCGGCGTTGGTCCGCCACGGCGTGCCCCGAAGACGCTCGGCCGCCGCCTCGCGCGCAGCGGCCACGCGCCGCGCGACGACCGCGCTGGACTCCGGACGGTCGGAGACCGCGCGCTCGACGCGCGAGACCGGTCGGACCTCGACCTGGACGTCCACGCGGTCGAGGAGCGGTCCGGACAGCCGCCCGAAGTACCGGCGCTGCGCCACGGGCGAGCACGTGCACTCGAGCCCCTTGCCGACGCCCTTGCCGCACGGGCACGGGTTCGCTGCGAGGACGAGCTGGAAGCGCGCGGGGTAGCGCGCGGTCCCGGCTGCCCGGTGGATCACGAGCTCGCCGTGCTCGAGCGGCTGGCGCAGCGTCTGCAGAACGCGCGCGCCGAACTCGGGCGCCTCGTCGAGGAAGAGCACGCCGCGGTGCGCCCGCGACGCGGCACCCGGGCGGGGCAGTCCGCTGCCCCCGCCGACGATCGCCGCGGGCGTCGCGGTGTGGTGCGGGTCCTCGTAGGGCGGGCGGCGGACGAGTCCCGTACCGGGGTCGAACACGCCCGCGACGGAGTGCACGGACGTCACCTCCACCGCCTCGCTCTCGGTGAGGTCCGGGAGGATCCCCGGCAGGCGTGACGCGAGCATCGTCTTGCCCGCCCCGGGCGCGCCCACCAGCAGGAGGTGGTGCCCGCCCGCGGCCGCGACCTCGAGCGCGTGGCGCGCCTCGTCCTGCCCCACGACGTCCGCGAGGTCGCCCGGGAGCGGTCGCACGCCGGACGGCCGCGGCACGGTGACGGGCGCCGTCGGTGCGTCGGCGGCGTCGATCGTCGCCCCGTGCAGCCGTGCGACGTCCGCGAGCGTCGCCGCGCCGGCCACGCTCGCGCCCGGCACGAGGCGGGCCTCCGCGACGTCGGCCTCCGGCACGACGACGTGCCGGAACCCGGCCGCGACGGCCGCGGCCACCGCGGGCAGGACGCCGCGCACGGGCTGGAGGCGGCCGTCGAGACCCAGCTCGCCCAGGTGCACGACGTCCTCCACCGCGCCGGCCGGGACGACCTGCGCCCCCGCGAGCAGCGCGACGGCGATCGCGACGTCGAAGCCCGTCCCGGACTTCGGCAGCGCCGCGGGCGAGAGGTTGATCGTGATCTTGCGCTGCGGCCAGGGGATGCCGGACGAGGTGACCGCCGCGCGCACGCGGTCGCGCGACTCGCTGAGCGCGGTGTCGGGGAGCCCGACGAGCACGAACCCGGGCACCGACGCCGCGAGGTGCGCCTGCACCTCGACGACGTGACCCGAGAGCCCGACCAGAGCGACGGCGCGCGTGGTGCCGAGCCCCATCAGGCGCTCACCCCCACGAGGTGCTCGACGTGCGCCGCCCCCGCGCGGGCCACGAGCACCGCGACGACGTCGATGCGGACCGAGCGGGCGCGCACGTCGTGCGTCGCGAGCCACTCACCCGTGAGCCGACGCAGGCGCCCGAGCTTCGCGGGCGTCACGGCCTGGGCCGGGTGCCCGAACCCCGTGCCGCGCCGGGTCTTGACCTCGACGGCGACGAGGACGTCGCCGTCGAGCGCGACGACGTCGAGCTCGCCGCGCGTGCCGCGCCAGTTGCGGTCGAGCAGCGTCCAGCCCGCCTCGACCAGGTGGGCCGCGGCCACCCTCTCCCCGTACCGCCCGACGGCGTCGTTCGCTCCCATGGGCTCACCTCCGCGGCCCACCGTGGCGGCAGGGAGCGGCGGCGCGCCACCGGCTCGGTCAGGCCCGGGGAAGGAACCCACGCGCGGGGGGTCCTGTGGACGGCCAGGAGGCCGATCAGAGCTGGAGCTCGGCCTTGGCGAGCTCCTCGACGTTCACGTCCTTGAACGTCACGACGCGCACCGACTTCACGAAGCGTGCCGAGCGGTACACGTCCCACACCCACGCGTCGGCGAGCCGCAGCTCGAAGTACACCTCACCCGCGGCGGAACGCACCTGGAGGTCCACCTGGTTCGCCAGGTAGAAGCGGCGTTCGGTCTCCACCACGTACGAGAACAGGCCCACCACGTCGCGGTACTCGCGGTACAGCGCGAGCTCCATCTCGGTCTCGTAGTTCTCGAGGTCTTCGGCACTCACGCGTCCATCATGGACCATGGGGCCCCGCCCGCCCGCCACGAAGGGGCGTCAGCTCGTGGGCAGGCCGAGGTCCGGGTCGAGCTCGAGGACGTCGACGGGCTCGCCGTACGCCGCGACGTCGAGCGCCGGGTCGCCGCGCTCGGGCAGCCGCCAGGAGCGCCGGTGCTGCGGCGTCGGCCCCAGCCCGCGCAGCGCCTCGACGTGCGCCGCGGCCCCGTAGCCCTTGTTCTGGTCCCACCCGTAGGCGGGGTACTGGCGCGCCAGGCTCGTCATGAGGCCGTCGCGCTCGGTCTTGGCCAGGACGCTCGCGGCCGCGACCGACGCGCACTGCAGGTCCGCCTTGACGAGGGTGCGCACGCGCGGGTCGGCGACCTTCTCGCCGTCGTGGGGGTCGAGGTCGAACGCCTCGAACAGGTCGACCGCCGACGGCCGGCTGAGCCAGTCGTGCTTGCCGTCGAGGAGGACGGCGTCGACGTCGCCGACCGTGCGGCGCACCTGCGCGAGCGCGCGGCGGCCGGCGAGGCGCAGCGCCCCGACGATCCCGTGCGCGTCGATTTCCGCGGGCCCGGCGTGCCCGACGGCCCAGGCGAGGCACCACGAGCGCGCGAGCGGGACGAGGGCCTCGCGCGCGCTCGCGGTGAGCAGCTTGGAGTCGGTGAGCCCCGGCGGGCAGGGCTTCGTCCCGAGGTCCACGACGACGACACCGACCGACACGGGACCGGCCAGCGCGCCGCGCCCGACCTCGTCCATGCCCGCCACGAGGCGGGCGCCGTCGCGGAGCATCGCGCGCTCCTGGCGGAGGTCGGGACGGCGTCGGGCGGGCGCACGCCGTGCCGGCGCCGCGCCGCGCCGGGCGGTGCGGGTCCGTCCGTCGACCGCGTCGAGGGTCACGGCTCCACCTCGGGCACGTCCGCGAACACGTCGCCGGGGTTGCGCAGGAGACCGAGGTGCGACAGCGGCCACACCTTGACGAACGCCGTGCCGACCACGTTGCCCATCGGCACGAACCCGCCGCCCGGCTTGCCCGTGTTGTACCGGGAGTCCGCGGAGTTCTGCCGGTTGTCCCCCATGACGAACAGCATGTCCTCGGGGACGGTGCGGTCGAACTCGTCCTGGCTCGGGACGGAGCCGGGCTTGATGTAGGTCTCGTCGATCGGCTCGCCGTTCACGCTCACGCGGCCCTCGGCGTCGCAGCACACCACGTGGTCCCCGGGGACGCCGACGACGCGCTTGATGAGGTGCTCCCCCGTGTCCTGCGGCAGCAGGCCGACGAACGTCAGCGCCGCGCGGACGGCCTCCGACACCGGGCTCTCGTCCTGCGGCGCGGGCGGCGGGAGCCAGCCGCCCGGGTCCTTGAACACGACGACGTCGCCGCGGTGCACGTCGAACGCCCCGGGCACGAGCCGCGACACCATGACCCGGTCGCCCTCGACGAGCGTGTCCTCCATGGACGCGCTCGGGATGAAGAACGCCTGCACGAGGAAGGTCTTGATGAGGAGCGACAGGACGAGCGCGCTCACGACGATGATGGCCGTCTCGCGCAGGAGCGACCCCTTGCGCGCGGGGCGCTGCTCGCGCGCGGGCTCGTCGGCCTCCGCGCGGTGGTCGGCGAGGTCCTCGTGCGGGGACTCCGCGTCGTCGCGGCCGCCGAGCGCCGCGCGCTCGGTGCCGGCGTCGGGCTGCGGGCCGCGGGGCGGGGCGCTGTCGGTCACGCGTTCACAATGCCACCTCGGGCCGCGATCCGGGAAACGCGACCGGCCGGCAGACGGCGTGCACGACGACGGCGGCCGCCCCCGGAGGGACGGCCGCCGTCGTACGAGCGGAGCGGCGTGGCTGCCGATCAGCGAGCGGGCGCGGTCTCGCGCTTCTCCTTGATCTTCGCCTTCTTGCCGCGCAGCGAGCGCAGGTAGTACAGCTTGGCGCGACGCACGTCACCGCGCGTCACGACCGCGATCGACTCGATGGTCGGCGAGTGCACGGGGAACGTGCGCTCGACGCCGACGCCGAAGCTGATCTTGCGGACGGTGAACGTCTCGCGGATCCCGCTGCCCTGGCGGGCGATGACGACGCCCTGGAACGCCTGGACGCGGGAGCGGTTGCCCTCGACGACCTTGACGTTGACCTTGAGCGTGTCACCGGGACGGAACTCCGGGACGTCGCTGCGCAGCGATGCTGCGTCGACGCTGTCCAGCGTGTGCATGATGCTTCTCCTCGCCCGCCACAGGTCGGACGCGTGCTCGTGGCCCGGGAGCGCCGGGCCGGTGTCGTCTCGTCGGGGTGCGCCGTGCTGTGCGACCACGCAGCCCGGCCGCCTCGCGGGAGCCGGGGTCCGTGGTCGTGCCAGTCCGCCCGAGATCCGGGCGCGGTCTCCCCTGTGGCAGAGGTCCGGGGCGGCACACACCGATCGACCATTCTGCCACACGCGCGGCGGTGCACCCCAGCCGGGGTCGCGCCGCGGCGTCCGGACCGCCGGGGACGCCCGCGCAGTCAGTCGACGTCGGGAGTGTCGGCGACGAGGCGACCGTCGACGACGGCCCACCCCTCCTCCGCGAGGACGGCCAGGTCGTGCCGGTCGAGCGCGTCGACGTCGAGGGCGCGCACCATGTCCGGTCGGCGCGCCGCGGTCCGGCGCAGGGCCTGGTCGCGGCGCCAGCGGTGGATGCGCGCGTGGTGCCCGGAGAGCAGCACGTCGGGCACCTCGAGGTCGCCCCACGCCGGCGGCTTCGTGTAGACGGGGTACTCGAGCAGGCCGGCCGCCCCGTGGGACTCCTCGACGAGCGACTCGGGGTTGCCGACCACGCCCGGCAGGAGCCGCCCGACGGCCTCGACCATGACGAGCGCCGCGACCTCTCCCCCGTTGAGCACGTAGTCGCCGATGGAGAGCTCGCTCACGCGCATCCCCGTAGCGCGGTAGTGCTCCGCGACGCGCGCGTCGATCCCCTCGTACCGGCCGCACGCGACGACGAGGTGCGCCTCGCGCGCGAGGGCCTCGGCGGTGCGCTGCGTGAAGGTCTCGCCCGACGGCGTCGGCACGACGAGGTGCACGCCGCTCGGGTCGCCCGCGGCGCCCCCGGCGCCCGCGACCCCCGACACGTCGTCGATCGCGCGGCCCCACACGTCCGGGCGCATGACCATCCCGGCGCCCCCGCCGAACGGCGTGTCGTCCACGGTGCGGTGGCGGTCGGTCGTCCAGTCGCGCAGGTCGTGCACGCGCAGGTCGAGGATGCCCGCGGCGCGCGCCTTGCCCACGAGGGACAGGTCGAGCGCGGCGAGGTAGTCCGGGAAGATCGTGACGACGTCGATCCGCACGTCAGCCCTCGCCCTTGGCGTCGGCGTCGGCCGGCCCGCCCTCGCGCGGGGCGGGCTCGTCGGCCTCGGCGCCGGGCGCCGCGACCTCGAGGCGGTCCGCGTCGGACGCGAGCAGCCCGCCGGGCGGGTCGAGCACGACGCGGCCGCCCGCCACGTCGACCACGGGCACGATCTGGCGGACGAACGGCACGAGCGTGCGCTCGCCGCCGGTCTCGCGGAGCACGAGCACGTCGTGCGCGGGCAGGTGCTCGAGGCCGTCGATGCGGCCGAGCACCCGACCCTCGGCGTCCTCGGCCCGGAGCCCCACGAGCTCGTGGGGGTACCACGCGTCCTCCTCGTCGGAGGCGTCCGCCTCGACGACGAGCTCGACGCCGCGCAGGGCCTCGGCGGCGGTGCGGTCGCGCACGCCCTCGAACCCGACGAGCCAGCGGCCCTGGTGGATCCGCACGGTCGCGACGGTCAGCGGCCCGGACTGCGCCGGTCGGGTCTCGAGCCGCGAGCCGACGGCGAGCCGCTCCTCGGGCTCGTCGGTGCGCAGGTCGAGCGCGACCTCGCCGCGCAGGCCGTGCGCCTTGCCGACGCGAGCGACGGTCAGCTCCATCGTCGTGACTCCTCGGGTGGTGGTGGTCGGGTCCCGGCCGACGTCGGTCGGCGGGGATGCAGCAAGGCCCGGCCCGCCGGTCGGCGGGCCGGGCCTTGCCCGTCGCCCCGTGCAGGGGCGTCGTTCGTCGCGGGCCTCAGCGGCGGTCGACGTCCACGACGTCGACGCGGACCGGCCCGTCGGTCGCGAGCGCGCCGATCACCGTGCGCAGCGCACGGGCGGTGCGCCCGCCGCGACCGATCACGCGGCCGAGGTCGTCCGGGTGCACCCGGACCTCGAGCAGGTCACCGCGACGCAGCGTCTTCGCGCTCACCCGGACGTCGTCCGGGTTGTCCACGATGCCGCGCACGAGGTGCTCGAGCGCCTCCGCGATCATCAGGCCTGCTCGTCGGCCGCGTCGCCGGACTCCTCGGCGGGAGCCTCGGTCTTCTTCTCGGCGGCCTTGGCCTTCACCTTCTCGGCGTCGGCGGCGGCAGCCTCGATCGCGGCGGCCGGGTCGGCCTTCTCGCCCTTGACCTTGAGCGTGCCCTCGGCGCCGGGCAGGCCCTTGAACTTCTGCCAGTCGCCCGTGATCTTGAGGAGCGCGAGCACCTGCTCGGTCGGCTGCGCGCCGACGCCGAGCCAGTACTGGGCGCGGTCCGAGGTGATCTCGATGAACGAGGGCTCCTCGGTCGGGTGGTACTTGCCGATCTCCTCGATCACACGACCGTCGCGCTTGGTGCGCGAGTCGGCGACGACGACACGGTAGTACGGCGCCCGGATCTTGCCGAGACGCTTCAGACGAATCTTGACGGCCACAGTGGTGGTCTCTCCTGGTTCTGGTTCGGGCGAACCCGGACCCGTCCCGTGGGGACAGGACGAGGAAGGGGTTCAGGACACGGCACACGCCGGAGAGAGGGGCCGGGGCACGCCGAGTACCGGGACATTGTGCCAGACCCGGCAGGCATCGACCAACCTGCGCGATGCCCTCAGGCCGTGACGGGCGCGACGATCTCGCCGCGCAGCACGACGGCCGTCGGGGCGCGCAGCACCCCGACGTCCTCGCGCGGGTCCTGCGGGTAGACGACGAAGTCCGCGGACGCACCCTCGACGAGCGACGTGTACCCCAGGTACTCGCGGCCCTGCCAGCTCGCCGCGGCGACCACCGCGGCGTCGGGGATGCCTGCGGCGACGAGCTCGGCGCACTCGTCGGCGAGCCGGCCGTGCCCGATCGTCCCGCCGGCGTCCGTGCCGACGAGGATCTGGATGCCGGCCTCGTACAGGGCGCGGGCCTGCTCGTAGCGGCGCGCGTGCAGGCGGCGCATGCGCGCCGCGAAGACCGGGTACTTCTCGTCGGCCTGGCGCGCGATCGCCTCGAACTGCCCGATCTGCAGGAGCGTCGGCGTGACCGCGATGCCACGCTCGGAGATCTCGTACATGAGGTCCGGGTCGATCCCCGTGCCGTGCTCGATCCCGTCGACGCCCGCGGCGAGCAGGGACGGGATCACCTCCTCGGAGAACGCGTGGACGGTGACGCGCGCGGCCTCGGCGTGCGCCGCGGCGACGGCCTCCGCGAGGACGTCGTCGGGCCACAGCGGCCGCAGGTCGCCCTCGGCGCCGAGGTCGCGGTCGATCCAGTCGCCGACGATCTTCACCCAGCCGTCGCCCTGGCGCGCCTCGCGCCGCACGGCCTCGGGGAGCTGCGCGACGTCGTCGAGCTCGAGACCGTAGTGCCGCAGGTAGCGCTTCGGGCGCGCGACGTGGCGCCCGGCCCGCACGAGCCGCGGCAGGTCGCGCCGTCCGTGCACCCACCGCGTGTCGAGCGGCGAGCCGGCGTCGCGCACGAGGAGCACGCCGCTGTCGCGGTCCGTCGTCGCCTGGGCCTGCGCGGTCGCGGCGTCGACCGCGCCCTGCGCCCCGAGCCCGACGTGGCAGTGCACGTCGACGAGCCCCGGCAGGACCCAGCCCTCGAGCTCGACCATGTTCGTGCCCTGCGCGGACGGGCGCGTGAGGCTGATCCGACCCTCCTTGACCCACAGGTCGCCCACCTCGCGGTCGTCTCCGACGATGACGTGGCCGCGGACGTGCAGCGAGGGGCCTTCCAGCGCGGACATGCGGCTCCTGGGTGAGGACGGTCAGGGACGGCCCGGTCGGGGGCGGTGTGCGGCGCCCGGGCGGGGCCACGGACATAACCTAGCGCCCGGTCGGCGCGAGGTCGCACGCGGACCGGGTCCCGGGCCCGTCCGGAGGACGGCGCGCGTCAGCGGCCGAGCAGCTTCTCGAACCCGGGCGGGAGCTGCAGGTCGTCGGGCGTCGAGGGCGCGCCACCGGTCGTCGGCGGGACGCCGAACGCGGAGCCCTGGGGCGCCGTCGGGGCCTCGCCGGCCGCACGGGCCGCCGCGGCCCGCTCCTGCGCGGCGCGCTTCGCCGGGTTGCCGGACTTGCCCTTGACCTTGCGCTGCGGCGCCTGGCGACCGCGCGCCTTCTTGCCGCCCATGCCCGGGAGGTTGCCCATGCCCGGCATCCCTGGCATGCCTCCGCCGCGGCTCATCTGGCGCATCATCTTCTGCGCGCCCGCGAACCGCTCCAGGAGCTGGTTGACGTCGCTCGTCGTGACGCCGGAGCCGCGCGCGATGCGCGCACGGCGCGACCCGTTGATGATCTTCGGGTTCTCCCGCTCGGCGGGCGTCATCGAGCGGATGATCGCCTCGATGCGATCGACCTCGCGCTCGTCGAAGTTCTCGATGGCCTCGCGCATCTGGCCCATGCCCGGGAGCATCCCGAGCATCTTCTTCATCGAGCCCATGTTCTTCATCTGCTGCATCTGCACCAGGAAGTCCGCGAGCGTGAAGTCCTGCCCGGTGGCGACCTTCTCCGCCATCTTCGCGGCCTGCTCGGCGTCGAACGCCTTCTCGGCCTGCTCGATGAGCGTGAGGACGTCGCCCATGTCGAGGATGCGCGACGCCATGCGGTCCGGGTGGAACGCCTCGAAGTCCGTGAGCTTCTCGCCCGTCGAGGCGAAGAGGATCGGGCGACCGGTCACCCCGCGCACGGACAGCGCCGCACCGCCGCGCGCGTCGCCGTCGAGCTTGGTGAGCACGACGCCCGTGAAGTCGACGCCCTCCTCGAAGGCCTTCGCGGTCGCGACGGCGTCCTGGCCGATCATCGCGTCGATGACGAACAGGACCTCGTCCGGCTGGACGGCGTCGCGGATGTCGGAGGCCTGCTGCATGAGCACCGCGTCGAGGCCGAGGCGGCCCGCGGTGTCGACGATGACGACGTCGTGCTGACGCTGGCGCGCCGTCTCGACGCCCTCGCGCGCGACGGCGACCGGGTCGCCGATGACGTCGTCGACCTCGACGCCGCTCTGGTTGCCCGGGTGCGGCGCGAACACCGGGACCCCGGCGCGCTCGGCGACGACCGTGAGCTGCGTGACGGCGTTCGGGCGCTGGAGGTCGGCCGCGACGAGGAGCGGCGTGTGGCCCTGCTCGCGCAGGTGCAGCGCGAGCTTGCCGGCGAGCGTCGTCTTCCCGGCGCCCTGGAGGCCGGCGAGCATGATGACGGTCGGCGGGTTCTTGGAGAACCGCAGGCCGCGGCTCTCGCCGCCGAGGATGCCGACGAGCTCCTCGTTGACGATCTTGACGACCTGCTGCGCCGGGTTGAGCGCGCCCGAGACCTCGGCCGAGAGGGCGCGCTCGCGCACCGTCGCGGCGAACTCGCGCACGACGGGCACCGCGACGTCCGCGTCGAGCAGCGCGCGCCGGATCTCGCGGATCGTCGCGTCGATGTCCGCCTCGGACAGCCGGCCCTTCGAACGCAGGTTCTTGAAGGTCGAAGTCAGTCGGTCCGACAGCGTGTTGAACACCGCGTCATCCTCACCAGTCGTCGGAAGTCTCGTCCGCGGCGGCTCCCGGTGCCGCGTGCGCCGTCGGGCGCAGGGCGGGGCCGTCCGCGGAGGTCCAGCCTACCCGGGCGCGGCCGGGTTCCCCGGCACGGCGTCCAGCACGCGCAGCGTCCGGCCCACGAGGTCGTCGACGAGCCGGGCCCGCCACGCGGTCCACGCGCTCGGGCCGAGCGACGACGCGTCCGCCTCCGTGAGCGCGCGCAGCACCTCGAGGAGGTCGGCGCGCCCGTCGACGGCCTCGACGAGCTCCGCGACGGTCGCGGGGTCGTCGGGGTCCTCGCTCACGGCGAGCCGCGAGAGGGTGAGGTGGTGGCGCACGAGGCGCTCGACGTCGGCCACGACGTCGGGCTCGAAGCCCATCCGACCCAGGATCGCGGGCACGAGGCGCGCGCCCTCGACCGAGTGGTCGGTCGCGCCCGCGCGCTTGCCGATGTCGTGCAGGACCGCGGACAGCAGGAGCAGGTCGCCTCGCTCGACCTCCTTGCGGTCGCGCGCGGCGCGCGCCACGACCTCGACGAGGTGCCGGTCGACGGTGTGCCGGTGCACGGCCGCGCGCTGCGGCCGGTTCCGCACACCCGCCCACTCCGGGATCCACGTCGTCACGACGCCCGCGAGGTCGAGCGCCTCCCAGACCGCGACCTGGGCCTGCCCCGAGCCGAGCAGCGACAGGAACGACGCGCGCGCCGCGCGGGGCCAGGGCTCGGGCAGCGGCGGGCACTGGGCCAGGCTCGCGACCGAGACCGGGGAGAGCGTGAGGCCCGTGCGCGCCGCGGTGGCCGCCGCGCGCAGCGAGAGCAGGGGGTCCGACTCCGGGTGGGCGTCCACGGCGAGGACGAGCTCGCCGTCGTGCTCGACGAGCCCGTCACCGACCGACCGCAGGCGCGGCGCCGCACGGCGCCCGCGGATCAGGACGGGGCGGCGCGTGGTCGACGGGCGCTGGAGCGCCTGGCGGGCACGCCGCACCGTGGTGTCGAGCGCGTAGGAGATCTCCCGGCCCGCCGCCGCGAGGCTCGCGAGCAGCTCGTCCGGGTCGTCGTACCCCGAGAGCGCGGCGACCTCGTCGAGGTCGGCGAGCAGGAGCCGGCTCGTGTGCCGGCCCGTGACGACCTGCAGCGTGTCGCGCACGTCGAGCAGGTGCGCGGCGGCGCGGTCGACCGACCCGTGCGGCCGGTCGGTGAGCCACGTCGCCGCGAGCGCCGACAGGACCACGGCGTCCCGGATGCCGCCCCGGGACTCCTTGAGGTCGGGCTCGACGAGGTAGGCGAGCTCGCCCGACCGCTCGGCGCGCTCGCGCGTCGAGGAGAGCAGGTCGGGCAGGCGCCGGCGCGAGGCCGAGCGCCAGTCGGTCAGCACGGCCGACGACGCGCGGTGCACGACGAGCGCGTCGCCCGCCACCGCCCGCACGTCGAGCCAGCCGACCGCCGCGGGCACGTCCTTGGACGCCACCTGGCGGCACTGCGACAGCGAGCGGACCGCGTGGTCGAGGTCGACGCCCGCGTCCCACAGCGGGTACCAGAGGCGCTCGGCGACGCGCGCGATCTCGTCGGCGGCGTGGCTGCGGCCGTCGTGCACGAGGACGAGGTCGAGGTCGCTCACGGGACCCATGTCGCCGCGGCCGAGGCTCCCGACGGCGGCGAGCGCGATCCCGTCGGGCGCGACGTCCCGGGTCGCGTCGTCCCACAGGCCTTGCAGGGATCTCGTGACGAGGTCGACGACGGCGGCCCGCCGGGCGACGCCGCTGCGTCCGGGGCCGCTCATGGACCGCGCGGTCTCGAGCATGCGCGCGCGGAGGTCCCGCACCCCCTCGGGGTGCGGGACCTGCGCGCCGTGCTCGCCCGGCCCTGCCGGGTCCTCCGCCGATCCCCCCGCGACCCCGCCCGTGATCGGGGTGTCGGCGTGGTCGGTCATCCGGTGGTCCGCCGCCTCACAGGGCGCCGGGGCCGTGCTCGCCCGTGCGCACACGGGCGACGTCGTCCACCGGGACCGTCCAGACCTTGCCGTCACCGATCTTGCCGGTCTGCGCCGCCTTGACGATGACGTCGGTGACCACGGTCGAGTCCGCGTCGTCGACGAGGACCTCGATGCGGACCTTGGGGACCAGGTCGACCGTGTACTCGGCGCCGCGGTACACCTCGGTGTGGCCCTTCTGGCGGCCGTACCCGCTGGCCTCGCTGACCGTCATGCCCCGCACGCCCGCGGCCTCGAGCGCCGACTTCACGTCGTCGAGACGGTGCGGCTGGATGATTCCCGTGACGAGCTTCATGCCCGCACCTCCTTGATGACGCTGCCCTGCTGGATGGTCTCGTACGCCGTCTCGCCGTGGACCGCGAGGTCGATGCCGCCGACCTCGGCGTCCTCGCTGACCCGCCAGCCGAGCGTGGCCTTGACGGCGAGGGCGATCACCGCGGTGACGACGAGCGAGAACGCGACGGCGATGAGCGCGATGATGACCTGGACGACGAGCTGGTTCACGCCGCCACCGTAGAAGAGGCCGGTCTCGGTCGCGAGGAAGCCGATGCCGACGGTGCCCCACAGGCCGGCGACGAGGTGGACGCCGACGACGTCGAGCGAGTCGTCGTAGCCCCACTTGTACTTCAGGCCGACGGCGAGCGCGGACAGGACGCCCGCGACGACGCCGAGGATGATCGAGCCGAGCGGGCTCAGGCTGCCCGCGGCCGGCGTGATGGCGACGAGGCCCGCGACGACGCCGGAGGCGGCGCCCAGGGACGTCGCGTGGCCGTCGCGGATCTTCTCGGTCGCGAGCCAGCCGATGATCGCCGCGGCGGTCGCCGTGGTCGTGTTGACCCAGGCGAGACCGGCGTCGCCCGTCGCCCCGTACGCGGAGCCGGCGTTGAAGCCGAACCAGCCGAACCACAGGAGCGCGGCGCCCAGCATGACGAAGGGGAGGTTGTGCGGGCGCATCGGCTCGGACCCGAAGCCCTTGCGCTTGCCGACCACGAGCGCGAGGACGAGCGCTGCCGCACCGGCGTTGATGTGCACGACCGTGCCACCGGCGAAGTCGATCGGCTCCGCGATGGACGCGAACGGCCCGTCGCCGGAGAGGAGGCCGCCGCCCCAGACCATGTGCGCCATCGGGAAGTAGCTCAGCGTGACCCACAGGCCCGTGAACACGAGCCAGGTGCCGAACTTCACGCGGTCGGCGATCGCGCCGGAGATGAGTGCCACCGTGATGATCGCGAACGTCACCTGGAAGCCGACGTCGACGATGACCGGCAGACCCTCGGACATCGCGTAGACGTAGCCGTCGGGCGTCGACTCGAAGATGCCCTTGAGCCCGAACTGCTCGACCGGGTTGCCGAACAGGCCGCCCACGCTCGAGCCGTACGACATCGACCAGCCCCAGAGCACGTAGACGACGCCGATCACGGCCATCGCGCCGAACGACATCATCATCATGTTCAGGACGGACTTGCTGCGGACCATGCCGCCGTAGAAGAACGCCAGCCCCGGAGTCATGAGGAGCACGAGCGATGCCGAGACCAGCATCCACGCAGTGTTCCCCGCGTCCAGCGCACTGCCGTCCCCGAGGACTTCAGCCACGACCATCGGATCCATCTCCCTTCGCCGGCCGGGCGGCCGGTCGGGGACTACGGTGGTGCGGCCGGGTTTCCCCCGCGGTGTCGCCGTGTTACGCGGGTGTGACAAGGACTCCTCGGACGTAAACGTTCCGTTTCACCCGGCCGGCCGGGCGGCGCGACGTCCGGATCGCGACACTCCCGTGATCGCGACGTGACACGACCGTGACCTGTCGCGAGCACGTCGCGACAGGCCACGGTGCGCGGCCAGGTCCCGCTCAGTCCCCGAGGAGCCCGTCGACGAACTGCTCGGGGTCGAACGGCGCGAGGTCGTCGGGGCCCTCCCCCAGGCCGACGAGCTTCACGGGCACGCCGAGCTCGCGCTGGACGGCGACGACGATGCCGCCGCGCGCCGTGCCGTCGAGCTTCGTCAGCACGATGCCCGTGACGCCGGCGACCTCCCCGAACACGCGCGCCTGGTTGAGACCGTTCTGGCCGGTCGTCGCGTCGAGCACGAGGAGCACCTCCGCGAGGGGCGCCTCCTTGGTGATGACGCGCCGGATCTTGCCCAGCTCGTCCATGAGGCCCTGCTTGTTCTGGAGGCGGCCCGCGGTGTCGACGAGCACGACGTCGGCGCCCTCGGTGCGCCCGCGGCGGACCGCGTCGAACGCGACGGCCGCCGGGTCGGCGCCGTCACGGTCGGACCGGACGGTCGGCACGCCGACGCGCGAGCCCCACGTCTCGAGCTGGTCCGCGGCCGCGGCGCGGAACGTGTCCGCGGCGCCGAGGACGACGCTGCGGTCCTCGGCGACGAGGACGCGCGCGAGCTTGCCGACGGTGGTCGTCTTGCCCGTCCCGTTGACGCCGACGACGAGCACGACGGCGGGCACGGTCGAGCCGTCCTCGCCGGTGCGGGGCGTGGTCGCGAGCGAGCGGTCGAGCGTCGGGTCGACGAGCGCGACGAGCTCGGTGCGCAGGAGGTCGCGCACGCTCGCGGCGTCACGGACGCCGAGGACGCGGACCTTGGTGCGCAGCGCGTCGATGAGCTCGCCCGCGGGACCCGCGCCGACGTCGGCGAGCAGCAGGGTCTCCTCGAGCTCGTCCCAGTCGTCCTCGGACAGGTGGTCGCGCGAGAGCACGGACAGCAGCCGGGCGCCGAGCGGCGACCCGGAGCGCGCGAGGCGCTCGCGCAGGCGCACGAGCCGGCCCCCGACGGGCTCGGGGCGCTCGATCGCCGGGGCTGCCTCCGCCGCCTCGGGCTCCTCGACCTCGGGCGGGGCCTCGACGGCCTCGGGTGCGACGGCGCCGTCGTCCACCGCGACGGGGGGCGCGCTCGGCGCCGGCGGCGGCTCGACGACGTCGCGGCGCCCGCGCCGACGGACCGAGACGGTGCCGAGCGTGACGAGGCCGACGAAGAGCAGGACGGCGAGGACGATCCAGAGCGGGAGGAGGTCGTTCACCCGGGAAGTCTCTCAGACCGGCGCGGCGCGCGACGGGTCGGGCGGGCGCCCGGCGCGGCCAGGCGGCCGCCCGACGTCACGCCTCGGGGGTGCGCTCCCCCGGGTGCAGCGGGCGCACGCGCTCGCGCGCGCGGTGCAGCACGTCGGTGAGCTCCTCGGCGTCGACGTACGCGTTCGAGGTCACCTCGGTCGCGGTGAAGAAGTCGTCCATGCTGGTGTCGACCGGCCGCGGCATGCGGACCGTGCCGACGTGGTGCGCCTCGAGCGCGCCGCGCCGTCGGCGCAGGCGCACGCCCGAGCGGAAGTCGCGCCACCACGCGCGCAGGCCCTGCTCGTCGGGCCGGTCCCCCGGCACACCCGACGACTGGGCGTCGGAGCGCGCGACGACGCTCGCGAACAGGAACACGACGGCGGCGACGCCGAGCGTGAGCCCCAGCCACACGAACATCCAGACCATGACGACCAGTATCCGGGTCGTCGCGCGGAGGGCCAGACGAGCCACGCCGGGCCGCGCCGATCAGCACCACATCTTCACAAGGCGCGGAATTCCAACGATTCGGGGGCTTTCGCCCGAGTCGTGGCGCGGGCTTCCGCGACGCCGCAGGTCACACCGCGACCTCGTCGCGCGCGTCGTTCATGCGCTGGCTGATCACGGTCGTCACGCCGTCGCCGCGCATCGTCACGCCGTACAGCGCGTCGGCGATCTCCATGGTGCGCTTCTGGTGCGTGATGACGATGAGCTGCGAGTCCTCCTGGAGCTCGCGGAAGATCTCCAGGAGCCGGCCGAGGTTGACGTCGTCGAGCGCCGCCTCGACCTCGTCCATGACGTAGAACGGCGACGGGCGGGCCTTGAAGATCGCGACGAGGAGCGCGACCGCGGTGAGCGAGCGCTCGCCGCCCGAGAGCAGCGACAGCCGCTTGACCTTCTTGCCCGCCGGGCGGGCCTCGACCTCGATGCCCGTGGTGAGCATGTCGTCCGGGTCGGTGAGCACGAGCCGCCCCTCGCCCCCGGGGAACATGCGGGCGAACACGCGCTCGAACTGCTCGGCCGTGTCGCGGTACGCGTCGGCGAACACACGCTCGACGCGCTCGTCGATCTCCTTGACGATCTCCAGCAGGTCGGCGCGCGACTTCTTGAGGTCGGCGAGCTGGTCCGCGAGGAACTTGTGCCGCTCCTCGAGCGCCGCGAACTCCTCGAGCGCGAGCGGGTTCACGCGCCCGAGGCGGCCGAGGTCGCGCTCGGCGGCGCGCAGGCGCTTCTCCTGCGCGGCGCGGTCGTACGGCACCGAGCGGGGCTCGTCGTCGTCGGAGGGGACGGGGACGTCGCGGTGCGGGCCGAACTCCTCGACCAGCACGGCGGGGTCGAGACCGAGCTCGTCGACGCTGCGCGCCTGGAGCTGCTCGATGCGCAGCTGCTGCTGAGCGCGCGCCACCTCGTCGCGGTGCGCGACGTCGGTGAGCTCGCGCAGGCGTGCGGACAGGTCGTCGACCTCGCGGCGGGCCGCGGTGACGGCCTCGTCCCGCTCGGCCCGCGCCGCCTCGGCGGCGTCGCGCTCGGCACCGGCGCGCGCGAGCGACCGCGCGACCGCGACGCGGGCGCGCGCCGCGCCGTCGCGCACCGCCGACGCC